>CAZIRH010000027.1:8198-21446 GCA_964541065.1 uncultured Solibacteraceae bacterium | reverse complement strand
ACAGCGCTGGCTTCGGGCGATTCGGTGGTGGGGAGCGGCGCTTGCACGTCGGGCTTCGAGAAGAGGTCCTCGTTCGCGCCCGCCAACTATCAATACCGCTTCATGCCGCAGAACGTGGACGGGGTGCGCGTGACGGGTCCGCACCAGTGGAACGCCAGCCTGACGCGGGAAATCAAGATTCACGAACGGCTGACGTTCATGGCTCGCTTGGATGTGCTGAACATCCCGAATCACAGCATCCTGAACGGCGTGGACGCGAACCCGCTCAACAGCACCTTCGGGCAAGTCATCAGCGCGAGCGCTACGCCGAACCGATTCCTTCAGATCCAGGGCCGGCTGCGCTGGTAGAACGCCCGCTTCGAGTCGCTGACCTCGGTTTGCGCCTGGCTGCGCTCTGATTGCGGGAGCGCAGCCAGGCGTGCGGACGGCGAACTGCGTCAGTCCTGGTGTGGGCGTAACTCGATGTAGTCCAGGGCGGCGTTCTCGCCACCGTCTCCAAGGCCCTCGATGCGGATTTCGTCTCCGGGGCGGAGCGCCACCCCGGTGATGCTGCGCCGGGTCGAGGAATGGGCGTCGATCCTGCGGGTGGGCACGTTGTCATTGGCGGCCCACTCATCGACAAGCTGGCCTGCGACAAACACTCTGAAGCGCGAGACCCCGTCGTTCTGGTCGAAGTACTGCACGCTCAAGTCGTACCAGCCAGGCGGGCCCTGGTGGCGGAAGCTGGCCGCGCAGCGGCGGCTGGGGCTGGTGCAGTGGACGGCCTGCGAGCCGGAAGCCGCCTCCCAGGGCTTGACGCCCACTACCTCGTAGCCCTCCAGCTTCATCGCTTCGGCTTCCAGGCGGTTGGGGAAGTGCCCGGCGCGGCCTTTGGCGTCGGGTATGCCGGAGGTGCGCAGGAACCAGGTGTTGACGGCGTCGCGCCAGACCTGGGCGTGTCCGGCCTGGTACTCCAGGCGCGCCAGCACCTCCAGATAACGCTGCTCGTCCACCCGGCCCTGGAGCGATTTCCACTGCCGCACGAAGCCGCGCACCTCCTCGGCGCCCTGGTAGTGCGTGTCGTAGATGTGCTGGATCACCGTCTTGCCCGAGTGCAGCACGTGCGTGTAGGGCACGTGGTGCATCCACAGGAGCAGCTCGTCCGGGCACGTCTCGAGCGACTCGTAGAGCTTCGCCACCGGCGCCCGGTACTGGCCGATGAAGCCGGTGCCGGTGGCGACCGTGCGGTTCATGCCGATGCCCTTTTCGTCGGCGCGATGCCACTGGCCCCAGCCGTTGCGCTCGGAGGCCTCCACCGCGGGACCGTAGTGATTCCCCGTGATGTCGGTGAGCGTCTGCGCGCCCAGCGGCCCGGTGTAGTTTTCGAAGGTGCGCCAGGACTGGAGCTGCATGGCAACGATGGTTTCCACTACGCGCGGGTCGTGACCGAAGCTGAGGCGGGTCCACTCCTCGGCAATCTGCCGCGCGCTCAGATCGGGGTTCCACGCCAGCCGGCCGAAGCCGTAGAGATTGACCTGCGAGAGGTGATGGCCCAGCCAGTTCTGATCGAGCCCCACGTTGGAAACGCCGACGAAGCCGCCTGCCGGCCGCTGGAAGACCTTTCCGGCGACGAGCGCCTTCACCGGAGTGCCCGCGCCCCGGGCGTGCAGGTCGAAATCGAGCGCCTCCTTCCACATGGGAACCAGAAACACCAGGTGGCGCGCCTGGCCGAAATACTCCTGGGTGATTTGCAGCTCGACCGCCTGGTTGGTCTTCTCCAGCACCCCGAACAGCGGTGAGGCGGGCTCGCGCACCTGGAAGTCGATGGGGCCGTGCTTGATCTGGATGACGACGTTCTGGTCAAACTGCCCGTCCAGCTTCTGGAAGTTGTCGTAGGCGGCGCGGGCCCGGTCGTTCTTCAGGTTGCGCCAGTTCATCTTGTGGTCGTAGACGAAGCCCCGGTAGAAAATGAGGCCGCCATGGGGCTGGAGCGCGCGGGCGATCACGTTGGCCGCGTCGGCGTGCGTGCGGCCGTAAGCGGAGGGGCCCAGGCGCCCTTCCGAGTCCGCCTTGAGCACGAAACCCGCCAGGTCGGGGACGGCCTCGTAGAGCTCGTCAACCTTGTTCTTCCACCACCCGGCCACGCGGGGGTCCAGGGGATCGAACGTGCCGAGGCCGCCGATCTTCTGCGGGCTGCTGAAATCGATGGAAACCGCGAGCCTCACCCCCCAAGGGCGGAAGACCTCGGCGAGGCGGGCCAGTTGCGGCAGGAACTCGGGCGTAAGGACTCTGGAGTTGGCGTTGACGTTGTTGACCGTACAGGCGCTGATGCCGAGCGAGGCCAGCAGGCGGGCATAGTCGCGCACACGGCCCAGGTCGGCGCGCACGTCGTTCTTCTCGAAGAAGATGGACCGCCCTCCGTAGCCGCGCTCGATGCTGCCGTCGAGATTGTTCCATTCATTGACCCAGCGGACAGGCGCGTAGGGTTCCTGCTGGTCATCCAGTGGCGTGACCGGCTGGTGCAGGCCGATTCTCCGCAACCACGCGAAGGCGCCGTATAGCACGCCACGCTCGTTCGGCGCCGCGATCAGCAGGTAACGTAGGCCGTCCACGGTCGCCGTCTTGAGCCAGTAGCCGTCGTCTCTCAGGCTCGCCGCGAGGCTGAGGGCCGGCGCGGCTTGGGCAATGGCGCCGAACGTGCCCAGCACGATGGCGCTCTCGCGCGGAAGCTGCGCCTCGGCGCGCAGCGTTCTGCCGAGCATGCCGCGCACGCCGCGTATCAGTTCCTGGCGGGCCGCCCGGATCAGCGCTGAATCGCCGAGGGCGACCACGACCGCGGGCAGCTCGGCGTAGCGCTGCCGGATGGCCGGATCATCGATCGCGGCGTAGCGCAGCCAAGCCTCGTATCCGGTTTCGGCGCGCAGGGCAAGCGGCGCGGCCAGAGCGGCCGCGAGCAGCGTAAGTGTGACGCGGACAGGGCTGGTGTTCACAGGTTAGTTCGGCTCCACAACCATGCGCCGTTCCTTGAGGATCTCCTGAATCTGCTCTTTCGGGACCGGCAGCTTGTCCATGTTCTCTTGCAGCCACTGTGAGAAGTCGCGTTCGATGGCGGCCGACCACCGCGTGTCGATCTGACCTGCGGTGTACTTCTTCTCGCGCAGCCGCTGGTGGCCGAACATGTCGCGCAGCCGGGTGATCTCGGACGTTTTGACGACTCTCTCAGCCAGTTGCGGCGGGATGAAGATCACGCCGCCCTCCCTGCCAAGCACCACGTCGCCGGGCATGACCAGCACGCGCCCGATGCGGGTGGGGGCGTTGATGCCGATGAGCGTCGAGTTCAGTCTCTCGCCCAGCGAGCTGTAGTGGTGTGACGGGTCATAGGAACGGACGAACGAGGTGAAGTTGGGCAGTTCCTTCAGCCCCTGGATGTCGCGTACCGCCCCGTCGTATACGATCCCGTTGCCGCTGCGGGCGTAGATGGCGTTGCCGACGTTGTCTCCGATCGACGGGCCATCCTCTTTCAATCCGAAGTGGTCGCAGACGTAGACATCGCCGGGCTGGAGCAGGTCCACGGGCCAGGCGTTCTGTCCTCCGATGCGGCCGTCCTTCTTGCCCTGCTCGGCGATGACCTTGTGTATGTCGGGGCGCCCGGGCATCCACTGCGCGGTCAAGGCGCGGCCGACGAGCACCTGGTGGGGATGAATCGAGAGCCACCCGTCCTCGTATTGGTGGGTGAAACCGGCGTTGCGCAGCTCGGCCCAGGCCTCTTCCAGGGTGACGTTCCTCATGCGTTTGAGGATGCCGTCGGGGACCTTCGGCCGGCCATCGTCGAAGCGATCGCCCTTCCATTCCGGCGTGTACTTGATCAGATCCTCTTTGGAAAACACACCCGGCTGCGCCGAGGCGGATGGCACCAGGAGAACGGCCAGCAGAGAAGCGATGATCAGGAACCTCACCGCAGACATAGCCTTTCCCTCCAGAGTATTGGACGTTATGCAGCGGGCTCGAACCAGGTCGTGCCCCGCATCTGAACCTTCCTGGCGGCCTCTTCGTTCATCTCGAGGCCGATGCCGGGCCGGTCCGGCACCGTGATGAACCCCTTCTCGATGATCTCGCCCTCCTTGACGAAATCGCGCCAGATCTGAAGGCGCTGAAGCCAGTGCCACTCCAGCACCAGGAAGTTGGGAATGACCGCGCAAACGTGGCAGGAGGCCATGGTGCCGAGGGGCGAAACCACGCAGTGCGGGGCCACCGGGACGTAGTAGGTGTGGGCCATGTCGGCGATCTTGCGCCCTTCGAGCAGGCCGCCGCACTTCTGGAGGTCGGGCATGATGATATCGGCGGCCTGCTTTTCGAGCACCGGGCGGAAGCCGTGGCGGAGGAACAGGTTTTCGCCGCAGCAGATGGGGGTCTTCGAGGCCTGGCGCACTTCCCGCATGGCGTCGATGTTCTCCGGCGGCACCGGCTCTTCGAGCCAGAGCAGCTTGAACGGCTCGAGTTCGCGGGCTACGCGCTTGCCGGTGGTGAGGTCATAGCGGCCGTGCATGTCCGCAGCCAGATCGACGCGTCTGGGCAGCGACTCGCGCATGAAAGAGACGTTGTCCACCATGTGGTCGATTTCCGCGTTGTTGGCGGTCCAATTCACCCGGTCCCACCGGCCGGGATCGTTCGCGTCGTCGATGTCCATCTTGGCGGCGGTGAAGCCCAGGTCCTTGACTTGCTGAATCTTCCTGGCCGACTCGGGGTCATCGCGGCGGTCGGCCTGGGAGTCGCAATACATGCGTATGCGGTCGCGCACCTTGCCGCCGAGCAACTGGTAGATGGGCAGCCCGAGGGCTTTGCCCGCCAGGTCCCACAAGGCGATCTCCACCCCGCTGAGCGCAGCGACGTACTGGCCGCCCTGCGCGCCGGCGAAGATCCCCATAGTGCGGATGCGCTCCCAGAGGGCTTCGATGTTCAACGGGTCCTGCCCGATGAGCATGCGGCGGAAGCCGGCGATGATGGGTGCGCCGCCGATAGCCGCGTCGGTGGCCTCGCCGTGACCGACCAAGCCCTGGTCGGAGTAGACGCGGACGTGGAGCTGCGGTCCGTGCACGACCACGTAGGCCGTGCGCACGTCGGTGATCTTCAGTTTGGGCCGCCGGTACGGAGAAGTGGAACTCTGAACCGCCGCGGCCAGACTTGGAAGGCCGAGCGCCCCGGCCGTGATGCCGGCGGCGCTACGAAAAAAAGACCTACGGTGTGGTGTATCCGTCATGCGCCCATCTCTCCCGGTGCTGCTTTCCGATTGTACGTCCGCCGATGCGCAACCCGCTAGAACACGTACTTCAGAGCGAGCTGCAACTGACGCATGTTGGTGCGGGTGCTGCGGATAGTGGCGAAAGAGGCGCCCGCGCCCGCGCTCGAGTTCGGCAAGCCCCACACCGGATGGTTGGGGAAGTTGAACGCCTCGAACCGGAACTGCACCTTGTGGCGCTCTTTGATCGGGAAGTCCTTGAGAGTCGAAAAGTCCAGGCTGTTAATCCCGGGTCCCATCATACTGTTGCGGCCGACGTTGCCATAGGTGCCGAGCGCCTGAAGCTTGAAAGCGGCAGGATTGAACCAGGCGTCCGGCCCCGGATTCGGAACGGATGCGCTGATTCCGGTCGCGTCCGGCCGGTTGAAGCCGTCACCCACGTTGGCCCGGTCGCTGCCGGTGGTGACGGTGAAGGGGAAGCCCGACTGCAGGGTGAGCACACCGGAGACTTGCCAGCCACCGACAAAGAGGTCGAGGAGGCGGTTGACGTCCACTTTCCGGCCTTTGCCGACCGGGATGTCGTAGAGCGCGGAAGTGACGAAGCGGTGGGAGGCGTGGAACGAAGAGGGACCCCGCTCGCAGCGGTAGCAGTTGCTGTCCTGCGGGAAGAGCGTGTCGCCGGTGTGGTTGCGGATGGCGCTGGCGTTGTCCAGGGACTTCGAGAAAGTGTAGGCCACCAGGACCGTGGCGCCCTGGCTGTACCGCTTGGTGAGCTTCGTGCCCAGCGAGTTGTAGCTGGCATGGCCGTTGTTGTCCACCGTCTGAATGATGCCGAACTCGCGGAACGGCACTTTGTCCACGAGCGCGCCGGTGACCGAAGGATACGCTACGTTGGTGTTGCGCAGGCCCTCCAGGTGAATGCTGGAAGAGCCCAGGTAGCCGACCTCCACCGCCACCCTGCCGGGGAGTTCGCGCTGGACGTTGAGCAGGTACTGGATCGAGTACGGCGTGCGCCGGGCGTACAGGTTGTTGAAGGCGTAAGGACGGAACACCTGTGCCACGCCGGCGACGCTGGAGAACGCGTTGTCGAAGGTGAGGTTGGGAAAGTCGGTGCGGGCTTCGTCGCGGACGCGCCCGGCCAGGTTGCGGGCCATGTCAAACCGGGGGTTGCCGGTGTCCTGCGAGTAGAACCAGCCGGCGCCCACCCGGAAGACCCACTTGCTGCTGGGGGCGTAGGAAATGCCGATGCGCGGCGCGAAATCGTTGTTGTCGCGCCCCACCAGCCGGTTGCCCAGACTGCCGTCGCGGACGGTGGTGATGTCGGGCCAGCGGATGGCCAGCCCGTCGTAGAACTCGCCCTTGCCCTGGCGGAGGAACACCGGATGCTTGCTCTGGTCGGTGATCTGGGGCGTGAAGTCGTTGATGATGAGCTTCACGTTGATCAGGCGCCCGGTCTGGTCTTCCCAGGGGGGTGTGTTCTCGTAGCGCAAGCCCAGGCTAAGGGTCAGCTTGGGCGTCACCTTCCAGGAGTCGTCGACGTAGAGCGCGAAGCCGGTGGAGTGGAAATCCGCCTCCGCGATGGAAATCGCCACTTCCGGCCGGCGGATGTAGCCCAGCAGGAAGTCGGCGAAGGAGTCGCCGGTCCGCGCCGTGACGGCAGGGTTCTGCGTCGCGTTAGGCTCGATGATGAACGAGCCGCGCGCGAACTGGTTGCCCTGCTGATTGTACACGTCCTGGCGAAACTCGCCGCCGAGGCGGAACGAATGCTTGCCTTTGATCCACGACACGTTGTCTACGAACTGCATGGCGTGGTTGTTGTTGACGTAGGGGCCTTCATCCGCGTCGCCGAAACCACTGTAGTTGGCGAGGGCCACCGAGGGGATGCCCCAGGTGGCCGGCGGCCCGGGCTTCACGCCGGGAATGTTGAGCTCGCTGACTACGTTCCGCGTGTAGGCCAGCTCGCGCGCCGAGGCGTTGAAGAACCGGGTGTACCCGAACCGCGCTTCGTTGACCACACTGGGAGAGAGCACGCGGGTGTTGGAGCCCATGTACTGCTCGACGTTGGTCAGCACGCTGGAGCCGTTCAGCTTCAGGCCCTCGTCCAACTGGTTCTCATCGCCCCAGCTATAGCGCCCGAACCACTGGGAGCTGGAGGACTCGACGAAGTCCATACGCAGCACGAACATGTCCCGGTTGATGGGCCGGCCCAGGGCCTTCTGATAGTTGCTGCGCAACTCCGGGTTGGGGACGTTGGGCTGTGCGTAGAACTCCAGGAACTTCACGGCAGTCGGATGGAACCGGCTCTGAGGGATGACGTTTCCGGGGAACAGCTCGGCGGTGGGGGTCTTGCCGTCGGGGCCCAGCTTGCGGGTCTTTGGGTCGTAGATGCCCGTGGTGCTCTTGGGGAGTTCCCCGAAGTTGCCGCCGAACATCGCGGTGGAGGGCACGTCGTAGTAGCCGCGCACCTGGCGTCGCTGCCGGAACCCCTCGTAGTTGGCCATGAAGAACAGCTTGTTGCGGCCGTTGAAGATCTTCGGAATCCACACCGGACCGCCCAGGGTCCCGCCGTACTGGTTCCACTTGAAGGGATCCTTGGGGGGCCGGTTGGTAGTGAAGGCGTAGTTCTTGGCGTCCAACCGGTCGTTGCGCAGGAACTCGAAGGCGGTGCCGTGAAAGTCGTTGGTCCCCGGCTTGGTCATCACGTTGATCTGCGTGGCGCCACGGCCGAACTCGGCCGGGTAGATGCCGGTCTGGACCTTGAACTCTTGCAGCGCGTCGATGGAGGGCTGGATCACGTAGGTGTTGAAGTTCGGGTCGGTGTTTTCGACGCCGTCCAGCGTGAAACGGTTGTAGTAGCTGCGCTGGCCGCCGACCGAGATGTTCTGGGTCGAGCGGATGCCGCCCTGGCGGGAGCCCGCCTGGCCGGCGTCGCCGAAGCCATAGCTCACGTTGGGCGCCAGCGAAACCAACTGGAGGTAGTTGCGGCCGTTCAGCGGCAGATCCACGATGCGCTTGTTCTCGATGACCGTGCCCACGGTGGAGTTCTCCGTGGCCAGCAGGGCGCCCGAGGCGGAGACTTCGATGGACTCGGTGATCTGGCCGACCGGCAGCTCGAAGTCAAGACGCGCGCTCTGCTGGACCTGAATCTCGACGTTGGCGCGGGTGACGGTCTTGAAGCCTTGCTTCTCGGCCTTGACGTTGAACACGCCGGGCTGAAGAGAGGGGAACGCGTAGTTGCCAACCTCGTTGCTGGTGGCGGTTCGGACCGCGTTGGTGGCCACGTTGGTGAGGGTGATGGTGGCCCCTGGTATGGCGGCGCCGCTGGTGTCGCGAACCACGCCACTGATGTCGCCGAACGTCTGGGCTAACACGGGCGCGCCGAGCAACATGGCTACGCCTAATGTCCGCAACAGTGCTTTGATCATGAGACCTCCCTGCTCCTTGGTCGCGAGACCGAGCGGCTTCAACCCCAAAGACGGAGGGGCATCACCGCGGGGTCACACCTTCCGTCGCGGAACTGAGTATACACGAGACCTCCTCCCCATGTAAAGGCCCTGGCGGGCATTTGTTTGACTCCACAACATTCTCTTAGCCTGCCGTCAGGTTTGCGGCGAGGCCTGCCACTCGGAAGACTACGAGCCCGCCACCTCAGGAACGGGCACACGCACCGTTCGCCCGGGATCTGCCCGCGGGTTGGATCGCTCCCAGGAATGGCGGATAATACATGGGGAGACAAACATGACAACCCCAAGGTACGCAATCGTTTTCTGGGCGACCTGCCTGTTGTGGCCGGTGGCCGGCACCGCACAGGCACCCCCGGCGCAGGCGCGCATCAAGATCGACATCGACCGGGTCATCGGCGAGGTCCATCCCCACATGTTCGGGAACTTTGTCGAGCACCTCGGCCGGTGCGTCTATGGCGGCATCTTCGAGGAGGGCAGCCCGCGGTCGGATTCCGAGGGCTACCGCCAGGACGTCATGGAGGCCGTCAAGCGCCTGGATGTTTCCATTCTTCGTTATCCGGGGGGCAACTTCGTCAGCGGCTACAACTGGAAGGACGGCGTCGGCCCGCGCGATCAGCGTCCCGTGCGCGCGGAACAGGCCTGGGGCAGCCTGGAACCGAACCGCTTCGGCACCGACGAGTTTCTGCGGTACTGCGAGCGCCTGGGAGTGGAGCCCTACATCTGCATCAACGCCGGTCTGGGTACGGTGGACGAGGCGCGCCAGTGGGTGGAATACTGCAACGAGCCGCGGCGCACCTACTGGGCCGACCAGCGGCGGAAGAACGGCCGGGAGAAGCCGTGGGGGGTGAGGTACTGGGGCCTGGGCAACGAGATCGACGGCCCCTGGCAGCTCGGGCAGAAGAATGCCGACGAGTACGCCAAGTTCGCGCTCGAGGCGGCCAAGGCCATGCGCCGCGCGGACAACTCGATCAAGCTGATCGCCAGCGGCTCGTCCAACTTCGGGGCGGCCGCGGACTGGATCGGCTGGAACCGAACCGTGCTGGAGCGCCTCAAGAACGAGATCGACTACATCTCGCTGCACACGTACATCGGCAACCGGGACAACAACTTCGAGAAGTTCCTGGCGGTTTCGCAGGACATCGATCACCGCATCGAGGTGGTGGACGGCCTCATCAAGGCGGCGCAATCCGGCCAGCGCAACCCGCGTCCCATCCACATCGCTTTCGACGAGTGGAACGTCTGGTACCGCGCCCGCGGCGGGGGGGAGCACGAGACCGGCCGTACGGCCCTGGAGGAGCGCTACAACTTCGAGGACGCCCTGGCCATGGGCATGTTCCTGAACTCCTTCATCCGGCATGCGCACGTCGTCAAGATGGCGAACCTGGCTCAGTTGGTGAACGTGATTGCCCCCATCTTCACCAACCAGCAGGGCCTGTTCTTGCAGACCATCTACTTCCCGCTGGTCGAGTACGGCAAGCAGCGCGGGAACATGGCGCTGGACCTGCTAGTGAAGTCGCCGGCCTATCAGGTGGACGGCCGAAGGCCGCTCGGCTACCTGGACGCCTCGGCGACCCACAGCGCGAAGGAGCGGGCAGTGTATCTGAACGTTCTCAACCGCAGCGAACGCATGGACCTTGCGACGCGCATCGACAACGTCGAGGGAACGTTGGCCGGCGGTGTTGAAGTCTGGGAGCTCAACTATCCGGACCTGAAGGCCACCCACACGTTCGGCGACGACGCCAAGGTGAGGCCCCTCACCCGCACGGTGACGGTGGCCCTCAGCGGCAACAGCTTCGGCTACACCTTCCCGAAGCACTCGCTGACGATCCTGAAGCTGAGGCTGCAATAGGAGTGCGTCCTGGGCGGCCGGCGGAGGCCGCCGAGCGGCCTCCTGGACCAAAGGAGGCCGGCGCGCATCTTGTAACGCGCTCTGCGCAGGGTGTAGGCTAGACGCCATGAACCGCCATACGCGCCGCCATTTCCTCTCCTCCGCCGGGGTCGCTGCCGCCGCGCCCACCGCCGCACCCGCCCCCTCCAAGAGGGGCTACGGCCGCAGCGGCTTCCAGCCCGCCGCGAAGCCCCGAAAGCTGACGGAGAACCTTTACCTGTTCGAGGACACTTGCAACGTGTACGTGGTCCGCGACGGCTCGAGCGCCGTGCTGATCGACTTCGGCTCCGGGAAGATCCTCGATCATCTGAAGGACCTCGGTGTCACCCGCATCGACTGGGTCCTTCACACCCACCATCACCGCGACCAGTGCCAGGGCGACTGGCGCGCCGTCGAGCGCCGCATCCCCATGGCCGTCCCCTACCATGAAACCCACCTTTTCGCCGACGCCCGGAATTTCTGGCGCAATCGCCGCGTCTTCCACCTCTATTACGTGCGCAACGACTTCAACACCCTCACCGAGGACCTCCCCGTGGCCCGCCGCCTGGCTGACTACTCCACGTTCCGCTGGGGCCAGACCGACTTCTTCGTCCTGCCCACGCCCGGGCACACCCTGGGCTCCATCACACTGCTGGCCGCCATCGACGGCCAGAAGGTCGCGTTCTCCGGCGACCTCATGTACGCCCCGGGCAAGATCCTCAACCTCTACGACACCCAGGTCAACTACGGCGGCGCGGAAGGCATCGACCTGGGCATCTACTCGCTGGCCCGCCTGCGCGAGCAGAAGCCCGGGCTGCTCTGCCCTTCCCACGGCCAGCCCTTGAAGGACCCCGACGTGGGGCTAGCCGAGACCGTGCGCAAGCTCACCGAGTACTACCGCTTCCAGTCCGGCGAGCCCAGCGAGTTCAACCGCCCCTACGCCATCAGCCCGCACCTGGTGGCCCATCACCTGACCACCTCCTCCTTCTACGCCATCCTCAGCAACTCCGGCAAGGCCATGTTCATCGACTACGGCTCCGCCTCCGGGACCCACTTCGGCAACATGGAGCGCGCCACTGCGGTCAGCGACCGCATCCGCTTCGTCGAGCACTCCATCGAGCACCTCCGCCGCACCTACGGGATGAAGTCCATCGACGTGGCCATGCCCAGCCACATGCACGACGACCACTTGAACGGCTTCCCCCACCTCATCCGCCACTACGGCACCCGCATCTGGTGCTACGAGAACATGGTGGACGTCTTCGAGAACCCACGCGGCTACAATCTGGGCTGCATCCTGGGCGAGCCTTTCAAGGTAGCGCGGGCCTTCAGGCACGGCGAGAAATTCCGCTGGGAGGAATTCGAGTTCGAGGTCGCCCACAACCCGGGCCACACCGAGTACCAGATGGCGCTCTACGTCTCGATCGACGGCCAGCGCGTGGCCTTCTCCGGCGACGCCTTCTTCATGCCTAACGCCCGCAACGACGGCACCATGCGCCACAACCTCATCTTCCGCAACCACGTCGAGAACGACAGCCATTTGAAGTCCATCCGCACCCTCCTCGAGCACGAACCCAACCTTATCTGCCCGGGTCATGGCCGCCACTTCCCTGTCGATAAGGCTCTCCTGCTCGCCACCGAAGAGAAGATGCGCCGCCAGCAGCAGCTTTTTGTGGACCTGCTGCCGGAGGGGATGACGAATTTCGGCCTGGACCCGAGCTGGGTGAGCCTGTATCCGTACCAGATCCTCGCGGCCCCCGGTGAGCGCCAGAAGATCGAGGTGCGCGTGCAGAACTACCAGCCCTCGGCGATGAAGCTCGAAGTAGCCCTCATCGCCCCGCCGGAATGGGGCATCGAGCCCGAAGTGCTGAAGTTCGAGGCGCCGGCCCAGGGCAAGGCCGTGCGCGCCTTCGAAGTCACCATCCCGCGCTCCTGGTCCGCCCCCTCGCCCCGCCTGGCCATCGCCGCCGACGTCCTGGCCGACGGCCGCTACCTCGGCCAGATCACCGAGGCCGTGGTGGAGATGCGCAGCACCGTGGGATAAGACTCCCGTCTTGTCCCCTGGGTTTGACGAGGTCCCCTGCGACAGGCGGCTGTAGCTTGTGGCCGGAATGTACCCGGGCGCCCTTGCCTCAGAACCTAAGGCTTGAGCGGAATGAACCGCACGGCGTATCCGCCGCCCGGAGCGAGCTGCGCCCTGAGCCGCGCGGCGCGATCCACCCGCTTCTTCTGAATAACGACGTTCTTGGGGAAGCGGTCCGCATCCGCGGCATCGGCGTAAATCTCGGCAGTGTAGCGGCCGCTGCCCAGGAATGTGAGCGGGATGTCGAGCTGGCGCGGTGTCCAATTGGTCATGCTGCCCAGAAACCACACTACGCCGCGGCGGCGCGCCATCGTGATGTACTCGCCCGGCAAGCCGTTGAGCACCCGGGTCTCATCCCAGGTGGCCGGCACGGCCTTGATGAACTCGAACGCCGGCTGGCCTTCGTAAGCCGAGGGATGATCGGAAACCATCTGGATGGGCGCCTCATACACCGCGTACATGGCCAGGTGGTGCGCGCGCGTGCCCATCACCATGGGCTCTCGCATGCGCGCCTCGAAGTCGGCCTTGGTGACGTTCTCAAAGCCGCCCGGCGTGTAGTCCATCAGCCCGGGGAGCATGCGGGTGAAGGGCAGCATCACGTGGTGGTCGGGATTGTCCC
>CAZIRH010000027.1:0-8188 GCA_964541065.1 uncultured Solibacteraceae bacterium | reverse complement strand
ATTGTCCCGGCTGCCCGCCTTGGACTGCTCCATGCCCAGAACCGCCTCGTAACCCAGCACGTTGGGCCAGGTGCGCTGGAGGCCGGTGGGTTTGGTGGAACCGTGGAAGTCCAGCATCAGGCGATGCTGCGCGGCCTTCTCGGCGACGCGGTAGTAGAAGTCGATTCCCCCCTGATCGTCGCGTTCGACGAAGTCGATCTTCAAGCCAGCCACACCCCACTTTTCGTACAGCGGGAAGGCGTCGTTCATCTGCTTTTCCACCGCAGAATAGTGGAGCCAGATCCACACCTTCACGCCTTTGGTCGCCGCGTAGCGCACCACTTCGGGGATATCCACGCGGCCATTCATTTGGGTGATGTCGTTACGGGCGGACCAGCCTGCATCCACCAGCATGTACTCGAAGCCGGAGCGCGCGGCGAAGTCCACGTAGTGTTTCATGTTCTCGGTGGTGAAGGCGGGTTTACCGTCGGCCCCCAGGCTGCCGCTCCACCAATCCCAGGCCGCTTTTCCCGGGCGAATCCAGGAAGTGTCCCTGATGGCCGACTCGGGGTTCAGGCTGGTAAGGACGTTGGATTCAATCAGCCTGCCCGGCTCGGCGCCGACGAGCATTACTCTCCAGGCCGAGTGGTGCGGCAAGGCGCCAGTGACGGCGGTCTCCGGGTCGTCCAGGTGCGGCGCGAGCCTGGATTCGAACTTGTGACTGGTCCAGCCCCCCGAGGGGTTCACGAGGTACATGGCCGCGTAGTCGCGCAGGTCGGCTTCCGCGATCGCCACCCAGGCCACGCCCGGCACCTCCATCAGCAGCGGGAGCCCCAGCAGCACTATGCTCGCGACACCGCCCTGGTTGGAAAGACTACTCGCCGAGAGCTTGATGAACTCGCTCTCGTACATGGACCGGTAGTGGGGCAGTAAGAGGGCGTAAACGATGGGGTCTTTGCTGATGCGAAACTCGGTGCCCTCCTTAGCCAGGCGGAACTCGCTCAGAGCGGGCTGGGCGGGGACCAGGTAGCGGAACGCCACGGCGTCGTCGTACGCTCGGGCCTCCATCACCAGCTTCCGCCCGGGGGCGCCGGTTTCCTCGAGCTCCACGCGCAGGGCGTTGTAATGATTGCGAACTTGGCTCGCTCTGCCGGCGACGAGACGGTAGGTTTCATCCGTCTTCGAAGAGGTCGTGTTCACCATGCGAACGTCCTGGCCCAAGGGCGGTTGACCTTTCAGCTCCAGACGGAGCGCCGACGGTTCGATGAGCAGTTTGCCCTGAAACGAGACCGTGTAGACAAGCTGGCCTCCCGCCGGAGCGGGCTGCCGGCTCGGGGCGCCGGGGCCTCCTCCCGGACCGGGTTGGCCCTTCACGACGGTCTGGAAAGTGATCGCCAGCCGGCCGTCGGGAGAATTGAGAACGGCGGCGCCGGACTGCGGCCAGACCGTCGCGGCCATGAGCAGAAGAGCAAGCATCGTGTAGCGCATTGACATGTGCACATACCCTCCGGCGCGGCGCTCACAGATCCAGGTGTTGCCGCGCGTACGCTATGCACTTCAGGTTGTTGGCGTCCTCGGCCTTCACCTGCTCCTCCAGACTCAGCTTGCTGAGCTGCGGAAGCGGCGTCTTGGAGCGTTTCGCCCGAACCATCGCCAGTGTCCGGGCCAGGTCCCGCCCCGGCAGCGGGCTGTAGGAGTTGTCGAAGGTCGCCCAGTACTTGTCGGTGAGCACCGGGATCTTCAGGGGATCGCGGGTAATCATCTCCAGGTCGAAGACGATGCTGGGGTTCGCTCGCCGCAGAATCTCCACCATTTTCGGCAGATCCAGGATTCCCTCTCCCATCGGAACCTCGGCGAGCAGGAAACCTTGCTCATACTCGTCCACCGCCATGTCCTTGATGTGGCAGAAGACCGCGCAAGGCGCGTATGCCTGGACCAACTCCAGGGGATCATCGCAAAGAGAGATGTTGTTGCCGGTATCCACGCAGACGCCGACCCACTCGCTGCCCAGCCGCTTCAGCCAGGCGATGTGCTCGGCAAAGCGCCAGTCCTTGTGATTCTCGATGGCCAGTTTGATCTGGTGCTTGCGCAGGACCGGTTCGGCCAGGCTGACGGAGGTCTGGCACTGCTCCCAGTGCTTCTTGAAGGCCTCCAGGGAGTCGAAGACCTCGTAGCGCCGGCCCGTCAGGGGCACATGCAGGGCCAGCGCGCCGGCTTCCTTGTAGGCTTTCACCTGCGCGTCGAAAGCCGCCACGTCGTTCTGCTCGCGCGGCAGGCGGGCACCTCCGACAAAGTGCATGCTGTAAGCTTCGAGCCTTTCGCGGAACTTCTTGACCGCCTCCGCATCGGTGGACGGTAGACCGGTCTGGACTCCGCCCAGGCCGATGCTGTGGCAGTGCTCGATGATGTCGAACGGCTGGCTGGCCTGGCGAGCGGCCCGCATACGCGCGCTGAAAGCCGTCGGCGCGCCGCCCATGCGCAGTTTGGGCCCCGGCGCGGCGGCTGGAGAGGTCGCCGGCAGCCAGGCGGGGGTGGCGCCGGCGACGGCGAGGATCTGTCTTCGGGTCATGGCATTCCTCAGATCTTGATCAGGTCGTAAGGTTTCCGCAGTTGGCGAGTCAGCAGCCGGGAAGCCTCGCGATCGTTTTCGAAATCTTCCTTCTGCGCGTTCCAGCGCAGCCTCCTGCCCACCTTGGCGGCGATGGTGCCCAGGTGGCAAACCGCGGTGGCGGCGTGGCCGACCATCTCGTCCACCGCGCCCTTCTCCCCGATGCGCACCTGCTTGATGAAATTCTGCGCGTGGGCCGCAGTGGCGTCGGCGCCCTGGAAGAACTTCCGTTCGGCCCGGAACTTCAGCCCGCTCTCGCCCTCGGCGCTGGCGTACGGCAGTCCAGGCTCCAGTTCCGGGAAGATCTCATAGCCGATGCGATCCACGTAAAGCGCGGCCTTGGTCCCATAGAAGGCGAACCCATGGGGACGGTTGTAGGGGCCTCTCATGCCGTAGTACTTCATCCCCGACGAGCGGCCGCCGAGGCCGTGGCTGTTCACCCAGCAGGCCACGTACTCCATGATGAACTTCGGATACTCGTACGTGACCACGTGCAGGTCGAAGATGTCGCCGGCGTTCTCCGGGCACAGGCGGCGTCCCACCGCCGAGACCGCCAGCGGGAAGGTCGCGCCCATGATCTGGTGGACGCTGTCGATCCGGTGGTTTCCGAAGTCGGTGATGTAGCCGCCGGCGTAGTCGTAGAACACCCGGTAATTGGTCAGGAACCGCATCCGGTTGAACGGCGCTTTGGGCGACGGCCCGAGGTAGAAATCCCAGTCCAGCCCGGCCGGCGGATCGGAGTCCGGGACTTTCTTCTGGATGTTCGGGGCGATGTTTCCGCTGTTCCAGACGCGCACCAAGTGCACGTCGCCGATCTCGCCGCTCTGCGCAATACGCGCCGCCTCGGCGATGTGCGGCGCCGAGCGGTGCTGGGTAGCGGGCATCAGGATGCGCTTGGTCCGCCGTGCCGCGTCCACCATCGCCCGGCCTTCCCTGATCGTCAAGGCGAAAGGTTTTTCCACCAGGACGTGCTTGCCCGCCTCGAGGCCCAGCACGGTGGGGATCGCGTGCCAGTGATCGGGAGTGGCCACCAGGATGGCGTCCACCTCCTTGATCTCGAGCAACCGGCGAAAATCCTTCATCGTTTTCGCCTTGCCCTGAGCCAGGTCTTTCGAGGCGCGCTCGGCGTTCGGATCATACACGTCGCACGCGGCCGCCAGTTCCGTGTTTGGCGCTTGCAGCATGCCCCGCATGACTCCGCGGCCCCGGCCGCCGCAACCAATCAGGCCGACGAGCACGCGCTCGTTGGCGCCCAGAACTTTGCCTGCGGAAAGAGCCGTCCAGCCGGTGGCGGCAGCGGCGTTCCGCACGAACTCACGTCTCTCCATCAACCTTTCTCCTTTCACTTCCCACTCCCGAGGAGCAAGCCGTCCAGGCCGGCGAAATCGCAGAGCAGGCCCAGCTCGCTTGTCCAGTCGCCGTAAACCAGCGCGATGTGATGCTCGACAGCCTCCCGGATCATCACGTCGATGAAGGCGGCCGCGGAGGGCTGCGGCCGCACGGTCGCGACGCTGCCACGGACGCCCTCCCCCGAGGGTATCACCTGGCCGGTGGCCGCGAACAGCTTCAGCCGGCCGTTGCTGGGCCGCAGCAGCTTGGCCAGCGTCACCGTGCCTTCCTTGAAGGGGAACTCGATGGTCGCCCCGGTGCCAGTGCGCATGTGCGTGCGGAGCAGCGCCCGCTTGGGATCTCCGGCCAGCGAGGGTTCGGCCGCGCCGCAGTGCGCGAGCTGGATGGCTTCTTCCTCTTCCAGATAGCCGGTGACGTCGAAGTTGAACGCAGGCGTGCCGGCCAATTGGCTCAACAGGTATGTCGTGATCAGCGCCGGAAGGTCAACCTCGCAACTGCTCGGAATCCCGGCCTGCGCCATGAGGGCGTGCGTCAGGCAGACGTTCCTTTGGTGCTGGTCGCGCAGTTCCGGCCAGCAGCGCACGCAGTAGGCGTCGAGATCGTTCTGCTCCACCAGTTGCTTCATCCCCAGGTAGAGGCGAAGGTTGTCCGCCAGCGCCTCTTCGCTCAGCCCGCAGGTGCCGCCAGTCTCGACTGTCAGGCGCCGGGCCAACGTGGTGGCCTCCTCGGGAGAACTGGCCTGGGCCGCCTCCAGCAGCGCACCCAGGTCGAGGTGGATGGCTGTCGCCCCCAGCGCCTTGTGCAGCTCGGCCTCGTCCACCCCGACGTCGAGCATCCCGGGGCAGGGGTCGCCCACGATGCCGAACCGGGCCCGGCGCAGCTTTCCGACCACCGCCGCAACGCTGGCGGCGCGCACAGCTTGTTCCACCCGCTCGGGCGTGACCTGTCCGATCATGTAGGCAAAGGGCTTTCCGAGCCGGCGAATATTGGAGCCCGAGGCGATGAACCCGCTGATGGGGGAGGGCATCGGGACGTCCTTGTCCAGATAGGGAAGCGCCCAGATCAGCATCGGGACATCCGCCAGTTGCCTGGCCAGCGCCAGGGTGATGTCCTCCGCCACCCACGTGCAGAAGAACAGCAGTGTCACGTCGATCTCGCTCTTCCTCAGCAGCGCGGCGATTTCCAGGGCGTCGCCGGAGCTGCGAGGGCTCTGCGCGGCGATGACTTCGCAGCCGGCTTTTCGCAACCCGGCGACTGCCTGGTCCCGATGCTTCACCACCGCCGGAAGATCATAAATGGGATGAACGCAAGTGACGAAGCCGATTCTCAACGGGTGCATCTGTGCGGAGCCCGAACGATCAGTATGCCCCCACATGTCCTCGATTGTAAAGACACGTCACATTCACGAGACGAGCGCGTCAAGCGCAGACGTTTCCGCCACCCAGTCGGCCGCCCGGCGCACGGGCTCACGATAGTGTACAGTCTCGCAAATACCTGGACAATGCTGCCGCGTGGGACGGGCACCCAGAGGGTACCCGGCCTGTCGGCTGCCACGGTTCCGATTGTCAACCTATGTGCGAGACAGTACAGTAGCAGCCCGGCTCAACCTGCGGCAGCGAGACCGGACTGCCGGCGAAATCGGCGGCATAGCGCGCAACGATCGCCAGTTTCCGGGCGCGCACTCATGCCGGACGGAGTCACATCGAGCCCGGGGCGGGCGCCAGAAGGCTGGCCCTCTGGCGGGCCGGCTGGATGTCGGTCAGCGCGGCCGTCAGCGGGCCGAATACGCTTTGGACGAAGGCCACCGCGGCCTGGTGCGCGACGGCCTCCGGCTGCCCGGAGATGGGCACTGTGACGCGCACAATGGCAGTCGAACTTCGCCGGTAGCGGAGTGCATCCCAGACCAAGAAGACTCTGGCCGCGTACTCGCTGGCCACCACGCGGTCATGCGTCTGATACCAATAGAGGACGTAACTGGTGTCTTGGCCTTTCGCAACCACGTACCGGTTGGTCTCAATGGGCTGCCGGCGGCCGGGAACCTGAACCAGCAGCTTATCCGAGCGCACCGGCATCCAGCCCGAGCCGGGAAGGCAGTTCTTTGGGGAATGAGGCGTCACGCCCCGCCGCTGCGATTTGAAGTAGGCCACGAACAGGTCGGCGGTCTGGTTTCCCTGGGGTTCAACGTAGAGCCGGCTGATGACGTCGTCGGCCTTCAACACTTGCATCACCTCTTCTTCGACGACGCCTTCCTGGAGCAATTTCCATTCGCCGACGACTGTTGGCATGGCGCTCAACGGCCGCCGGAGCACGACGCCGGCCTCCTCGGGCAAGAGATAGAACCCCAGCGCCTGGAGGGCCAGCACGGCCGAGACCAGCAGCAGGGCGCGGTTACTCGGAGGACTTGGCGGTCGGTTCATGGCGGGCACGCAGCACGGAGAAACAGAACCAGTTGGTCAGCCGGTGCGCGGCGATCAGCATCCCCAGGGCCACCATAAAAATCACCCACCCCTCGAAGCTGTGGAAGAAGCCCTCGGACCATTCGCGCTTATACTCGCTCAGAATGCCGGTGAGCGTCACCCGGAAGGAATTGGCCAGGATGGCAATGGGCACGGTGAATGCCAGCAGCAGGGCGCGCAGCCAGAGCCTCTTCTCGAAGAAATGCCCGTAGACCAAAGCCAGAAACGAAAGCGACAGCAGGGAGCGGATGCCGCTGCAAGCCTCGACCACCGAGAGCCTCTGGCTGGCCAACTCGAGCACGTTGCCCTCACGCAGCACCGGGACGCCAATCAGCGCCAGCGCCGTCTCGGCGATACGGCTGGCCAGCAACTGGAGGGGAAAGGTGATCTGGTTGTAGATGATGGCCGGGATCCGGATCATGAACACCAGCAGGAACAGCGGGAACAGCAGAAGACGGACGACAGCCGTGCCGCAAAGCATCAGCACAACTCCCACCAGCGAAACCAGGAATGCGGTACGGGAGACAAACAACTCCACGCCCAGGGTACCCAGCGCGAGTTGCAGTCCGCCCCAGATCACCAGCAGCAAGCCCCAGTAGTTCGGCTTCACCGGCAGGCGCAGGAGTTCTTCGCGCTTCTGCCAGACGATCCAGGCCGCGACCACCGGCACGAACACGCCATGGCCCATGTCCTCGTCGCGGACCCATTCGTTTGCCATGTATGAGAGCACCGGAGCGTAGAGGATCACCAGCAGGGCGGCGAGCCAGGCCAACTTGGACCAGGGAAACCTGCTCACGCCGGCCGGCGCAGACAGGTTGGCTTGCGCGTTGTCCACGAGTGCGTGCCCTCCTCAATAGTGTACAAGCGCCGCCGCTGGCGGGCAAGTTGGGTGTCGTCCGCAAAAAGCCCATCCGCGCTTGAAGATGTTGCTCTGCCAAAGACTGGCGGGGTGCGATCCTGAGCGTTTATGCCCGCCTCGACCCGGCATGCTGGGAACCTTGTTCACTGCTTGCGGACCATCGATGGCTGATGGCGGCCCTGAGCCGGCTGTGCGATTGGCGTGCTGCGCTCGCAGTCATCAAGCCGGACACGCTCATCCGATGGCATCGCAAGGGGTTCCGCCTGTTTTGGGGCTGGAAGTCGAGGCCGGTTGGAAGGCCGCGGTTGCCGAAGGTTCTCCAGGAGTTGATCCGGAAGATGGCCGCCGAGAATCCGACTTGAGGAGAGGAGCGCATCGCCAACGAGTTGAAGCTGAAGCTGGGTATCCGGGTTTCGCCCCGGACGGTCCGGAAGTATCGGGCTGGAGGGGGATGCCCCGGCCGGGCAGCCCCGACCCGCTACAGGCACTCCCACCGGAGAGTCGGCATCGCCACTGCCTTCCGGCAGGTCACTTTGTCCGAAGCAGGGCTGTCCTCGTGATGCCTGGACCGAATTTTTGCGGAGGACGGGCCGGTTCAGAACTTGAAACGGACGCCGATCTCGATGCGGCGCATGTCCATGACACTGGTCAAGTTGTAATGGCCCACGCCGCTGCGGTACTGGTTGAACTTCTCGGCGGTGGTGGCGTTGGGGCTGCGCCCGACGAGGTTGGTCACCAACTGGTCGGGTGAATTAAACAGATAGTAGCCGTCGGAGAGGTTCGCGCCCTTAAACTTGAACTGGTGCGAGGTGTTCAGGTCCTGGCGGCGCACCTGGTTGAAGGGGTTGAACATGCTGGCGCGGATCTCCAGTCCCATGCTCTCCCGGATCGGGACGGTCTTGCTGATGTTGATGTCGTTGGAGACCCACTCCTCGC
>CAZIRH010000026.1:0-21712 GCA_964541065.1 uncultured Solibacteraceae bacterium | reverse complement strand
CGCGAAGCGCAGGCTGGACCACGGTACCCGGCCTGTTCCTGTTGCGCTCCAATTCCTCTGGCGTGATGACAATCACGTCAGCGGGCAGACGAATGCCGGCCAGCGCCAGATCAATCTCGGTGGCTTGCCTGCGCCGCGAACCCTCAACACCCATCACCACCAACAGGTCGGCATCACTGTCCGACGCCGCGGTTCCGCGAGCGTGGGACCCGAACAGGATGATCTTCTCCGGGTGGAAGCGGTCCACAATCCGCCGCACCATCTCCGCGATGCACTCTCGGGCCGCGTCTTGGACCGTTACTGAGACCGCCATGTCACGGCGCCCTTCTGTAGACTATGCTAGCGCAGCCAGGGCAGTGCCAGTCCCTCTGCTCAGCCGAACACCTCCGCCACCGTGGTCAGGCGGCCGCCGGCGGCGGTGAATTCCTCGAGCGTGCGGTGGGCGGCGTCGGCGTCGAGGCTCTGGATGGCGTCGGTGACCAGCTCGACCACCTTGCCCGTCCGCAGCAGGCCCATCACCGCGCAGCGCACGCAGTGCTCGGTCACCACGCCGTAGACCACGTAGCGCTCGGCATTCAGCTTCTCGAGCAGACCGGGCAGGTTCGGATTGGTGAACAGATCCAGCGCCTGCTTCTCGAGGATGATCTGCTCGGCCCCCTCGAGCGAATACTCGCCCGGCGTGCTCGGCACCACCACACGTTTCTCCAGCAGCGTGCATGCAGGCTTCTGCTGGCCGGGCGTGCCGGCGACGCAGTGCGCGGGCCAGTCGCGGAACTCCGGGTCGTCCTCGGCATGCGCGTCCATGGTGGAGACGACTGGAATCGAGTGCGCCGCCGCGTACCGGTTCAACTGCGCCAGCGTGGGCACCAGCTTCTCGGCGCCGGAAACGTAGAGTGCCCCGGCCGGGTAGAGAAAGTCAATCTGCGTGTCGATGTCGAAGAAGACGGTTTTCATTCCACGCTCCTGCGCACCTCTTCGAGCAGCGCCTGCAACCCGGCGCTGTACTCGACTGGGTAGGGCTCGGCGTCCCTGAGGCGCCGGCAGGCCTCGGGCAGCCTCGTCACCGATTCGGCGGCGTGGGCGCGCGCGGCCCGCGCCTCCGGCAGCGGCTCGACCAGCTTGCCGCCCAGGATCACGGGGCGAAGCAGGGCCTCCGCCGGAGCGTACTCGGAGGCACAGGCGATAACATCGTGATCCGGGTAGCGGAAGATCTGCTTGGCCCCCGGCAGGGTGACTTTGTCCTCGCTGAACTTGGCGGTGTAGCGCTTGCGGCCGTTGACCTCCAGCTCGACCAGCTTGTAGACCGCGCCCAGCGTGGGCGCGTCGGCGGAGGTCACCAGCTCGGTGCCCACGCCGAAGGCGTCGATGGGGGCCTCGGCGCGCACCAGTTCGCTGATCTTGTACTCGTTCAGGTCGCCGCTCGCCATGATTCTGGCCTCGCGCAGCCCGGCCGCGTCCAGGATGGCGCGCACGCCGCGGGCGAGCTCCGCCAGGTCGCCGCTATCCAGCCGCACGCCCCACATCGGCCGCCCCAGCGAAGCCGCCCGCCGCGCTCCCTCCAGCGTGTCGTAGGTGTCGATCAAGTAGATGGTCGCCGGTCCCAGAAGTTTCTGAAGCTCGCGGAAGGACTGCATCTCGTCGGGGAAGGACAGCACCCAGGAATGCGCCGCCGTCCCGTAAACCGGGATGCCGAAACGGAAACCGGCCAGCGTGTTGCTGGTGCCGAGGCAGCCGCCGATGTAGGCCGCGCGGGCGGCCAGCACGCCCGCCTCGGGCGAGTGCGCCCGGCGCGTGCCGAACTCGACCACGCCGCGGCCCGCGGCCACCTCGACGATCCGCACCGCCTTGGTGGCCACCAGCGTCTGGAAGCCCATGGTGGACAACAGGTAGGTCTCGGGGATTTGCGCTTCCATCAGCGGCGCGCGCACGGTCAGCACCGGTTCGCCGGCGAACAGCGCTGTGCCTTCAGGGACCGCGAACAGGTCCCCCGTGAATCGCAGCTCCCGGAGCCGCTCGAAGAAGCCCGCCGGAGCCCGCGCGAACTGGGGCAGGCCGCGCAAGTAGTCGAGTTCCTCGCCGGTGAAGCTCAGCCCCAGCAGGTAGTCCACCGCCTGGGCCAGTCCGGCCACGACCATGAAGCTGCGCGCGGGCGGAAGCTTTCGGATGGACAGCTCAAAGGTGGCGACCTCGTCCGCCTTGCCGGCCGCGTAGTAGCCGGCCGCCATGGTCAGCTCGTAGAGGTCTGTCAGGAGGCCGTGCATTCATGCGCTCGAGGCTACTTCTTCTTGGTCGGGCTGGCCGGCGGCGCCGCTTCCTTGACGCCGGCGATGGCCTTCTGGAGCTCCTCGACCACCTTGGGGTCCAGCTCGTAGATGGCCGGTTCGTTGTCGCGCCTGGCGTAGCAACTGTTGCCGGTCTTCGAGACCCCTACCTTCTCGATGCGCTTGCCCTCGTTGGAGGTCACGGTAACCTCCAGCACAGGCGTGGTGTAGCCCTGCTCGGGGAACTTGGTCGAGGTCAGGTCGCGCAGCTTGTCGATCATGGTCTGCATGGTGGTCGAGTCCATGTGCTTGCCGGCCCGCCACCACTTGTCGCCGGAGCGCACGTAGCCGGTGGTGGTCGCGTCCTGGCGGATGTCGATCTTGGTGGGGTCGTTCCAGCCGAAGTCGAACAGCTTCTTGTTGCGGAAGTCGCCGAGGCCTTTGTCGAGGCCCTCGCCCACGTCGCTCAAGAGCTTGTGGATGCCCTCGACCAGGCTCGAAGAGGCGTAGTAGTTCTTGTCCTTGTCCCGGCGGACCTGGATCTGCTGGGTGCCGCTGGAGTCGGTGACCCGGGCGGTGGCGACCGCGCTGCCGCCGGCATAGGCCGCGACGGCCTTCTTGGCGTCCTCGTCGCTCACCGAGGTGTCCATCTTGGCGTCCTTGAGGCGGCGGATCAGCTCCTCGACCTGGTAGCTCTCGGCGCGGTAGGGGCCGGGCCTGACGATCTGCCACTCGTTCTGGGCGTTCTTGCCGAACTCCATGGTTTGCCCCTTGGCCGTGAGCTCCACGCGCAGGAGCTTATCGGACTCGAACCGGAGGAGCCGGCGGTCGCGCAGATCCTTCCAGGATTTGTCGAAGCTGGTCTTGCTGTAGCTGGCCAGGGTGAACAGCCTCTGGTCGCCCGGCACGCGGGCGTAGTAGCCGCTGGAAGCCGGAGCCTCTTGGCCGATCTCGACCTCGTGCGCTTTGCCGTCCTTCTTGGTGACGATGACGCGCATGCCGGGAGAGGCCAGGCCGAAGGAGGCCCAGTCGGAGGCCTTCTCTTCGACCACCTTGTCGGAGTTGAGCGCGGCCAGCGCCGAGACCATCCGGGTGACCTCCTCCTGGTCCGCCGGGAGCTTTCGGGGCGCGGTGACCTCCCACTTGCCGGAGGCGTCTTTCTCGACCAGCGTGGTCTCCGCGCCGGCCCTACGGATTTCGATCTTCTGGAACTGGTCTTCGGGGATGGACATCAACTTGGGGGACGCGCCCGCGACAGGCTTGTCGGCTTCGGCCTTCTTGGCCCGGTTGGACCAGTAGACCAAGCTGCCCAGGGCGGCCAGCAGAACCACCGCAATCAGCAGCCTCCGCAGCCCCATGGCCTATCTCCTCCGCCACCAGACGACCACGCCGGCGGCGATCACCGCGATGGGCAGAAGGAACACGCTCACGTACTTGATGACCCACATGTTCTGGACGTTGAGCGTGAGGCGCCGGTCCTCGGGGCTCTTGGGCCGGATCGAGATCAGCTCCTCGTCGGCCGACAGCCAGTTGGCCATGTTCAGCAGCAGGTCCGGGTTGCCGAAGAAGGGGATGCCGAGGAAGCCGTTGGCGGTCCATTCGGCGCTGCCCACCACCACGAAGCGGCCCTTGCTGTCGTAGGTGCCGGCGGCGGCGATGACGAAGGGGCCTTGCTTGTCCCGCTTGGGGTCCACCGAAATGGGAGCGGGCCCCAGGCTCGCCGTGGCGTAGCTGTTGCTGCCCGTCGAGAACAGCTTCTCCACCTGCACCTTGTCCCCGGACTTGACCTCCAGCGAGCGGGAGAAGGGGAAGACTGTCCCGGTGCGCTTCATGGCCCTGGCGATGGCGTGCGACTCGTAGTCGGTGACCACCGCGACCTCGGCGCCCAGGCCGCTGCGCTGGCCGCGCGCGTCCACGATCAGGTTCTTAGCGACCGTGACGCCCCAGCCCTCCAGCAGCTTGAGCAGCCCCTGGTTCTCGGTGATCACGTCCCGGCCGAGCTTGAGCGGCGGCGCCAGCGTGAACAACGCGCGCCCGCCGCCTTCCACGAACGCTTTGATGACCTTGACGGCGTCATCCGAGTAGTCCTTGCGGGGCCCGCCCGCCAGCAGCACGGTGCACTCCTTGGGGATCTCGGGCTTCTCCAGGAGCGTGATGGGGCGGGTCTTGTAGTTGTCCTTCTCCAGCATCTGCTTGAGGAAACTGTGACCGGCGGAATCGCTGTCGTCCAGGTCCGGCTCCCCGCTGCCCTGCACCACGCACACGGTGCGCTGGCCTTTGAGCGCGCGGATCAGCGCGCTGGTCACCTCGGTCTCGGTGAGGCTGCGGGCTTCCTCCTTGCGGCTGCCCACTGCGATGTAGGTAGACGGAATGACGTTCACGCCGGCCGCCTTGGCAAGCTGCGGCTTGCGCAGCGGATCCGTGTAGACCACGTTGAAGCGGCGCGACAGGGCCGCGTAGCGGCCCAGCAGGTCGCGCGCCTGATCGAACTTGGCGGTCTCGTCGAAGTAGGTGACGGTGACGTCCTGTTTGAGGCTCCAGACGACCTTTTCGGTCTGGTCGGAGAGACTGAAACGCTTGTTGGCGGTGGCATCGTACGACTTGTTGTGGTTCTGGGCCAGCCAGTTGATGGCCGCCAGCACGGCCACCACCACCAGGGTGTAGAAGGTGATGTAGAGGGCGTACTTCCGGCGGCGGGCCTTCGGCCCCAGGAAGTCGTCTACGACATCGCCGAGGATGCCGAACAGTGCCCACAGCACCAATTTGCGCCCGGTCAGTTTCATGTTAGGCCCTCCATCGCAGAGACTCCAGCGACCGCGAAGTCAGGAACAGTCCCAGGAAGATCATGCTTAGGTAATAGATCACGTCCTTCGAGTCCAGGACGCCCTTCGAGAACGGCTCGAAGTGCGTCAGCACCGAGACGTAGGACATCACCCGGGCCCAGCCGGCGGCCTCGTAGGAGCTCACCCAGTCGAAGACCCACAGCAGCAGGCACAGATCGAAGGTGATCAGCGCGGCCACGATCTGGTTGCGGGTCGTCGTCGAGATGAAGGCGCCGATGGCCAGCAAACAGCCGCCCTGAAGCAGCAGTCCCAGGTAGCCCACCAGGATGGGCTTCCAATCGGGCTTGCCGTAGAAGGACAGCAGGCCCAGGTTGAGGGCCGAGACGGCCAGCAGCGAGGCATACAGGGTGAGCGCCCCCAGCCACTTGCCCAGGATGACCTCGAGGTCGCGCACCGGCGAGGTCATCAGCAGCTCGATGGTGCCGGCGAATTTCTCCTCCGAGAACAGCCGCATGGCGATCATGGGGGTGACGAACAGGCCGATCACGCTGATGTTCATCAGCAGCGGCCGGATCACCCATTCGTTAACGTCCATGGGCATGACCTGGCCCATGCGCATGGACTGCATGCCGCGGCTCACAAAGATGGCCGTGGCCACGGTGAAGAAGAAGCCGAAGACCACCGCCGTGAAGGCCAGCAGGTGGTAGGCGATGGGCGAGACGAAGTAGATCTTCAACTCTTTGCGCCAGATGACCAGGACGTTCTTCACTTGTCGCCTCCCGCAGGGGTTTCTTGCTCGGCTTGCGTCAGGTCCAGGAAGACCTCTTCGAGGTTCCTGGCCGCCGGGCGCAGCTCGTGCAGGTACCAGCCGGCGTCGAGCACCGCCCGGGCCAGCTCCAGGCGTATGGACCGTCCGGGCAGGCTCTCGATCTCGAAGCGCGAGCGACCGTCGGCGGATTCCTTCAGCACGACGCGGCTGACGCCGGAGATCTGCTCGAGCCGCCGCTGGGCGTGCGCAGGATCCAGCGCTCCGGCGCACCCCTCCACCTGGATGGCGGTGGTCTCGGCGCCGCGCATCCGCTGCATGAGGTTCTCGAGCGAGTCGATGGTCACCAGCCTGCCCTTGTTGATGACGATGACCTGCTCGCAAACCTGCTCGACAGCCGGCAGGATGTGCGTGCTCAGGATGATGGTGTGCTCGCCGGCCAGGTTCTTGATGAGCGTGCGGGTGTCGATGATCTGCTTGGGGTCCAGCCCCGAGGTCGGCTCGTCCAGCACCAGCACGTCGGGGTTGTGGATGATGGCCTGGGCCAGGCCGACGCGCTGCCGGTAGCCTTTCGAGAGCTTGCCGATCAGCGTCTTGCGCACGTCGGTGATGGCGCAGCGCTCGCAGGCTTCGTCGATGCGGCCCTTGAGGTCCGCCCTGCGGATGCCCTTCAGCTGGCCCACGAACGCCAGGTAGCTCTCGACCTCCAGCTCGGGATACAGCGGCGGGTTCTCCGGCAGGTAGCCCACCCGCTTCTTGACCTCCAGCGGCTCCCTTGACACGTCGTAGCCTGCCACCTGCGCCGTGCCCGCAGTGGGCGGCAGGAAGCAGGTCAGGATGCGCATCGTGGTGGTCTTGCCGGCGCCGTTCGGCCCCAGGAACCCCACGATCTGCCCCTTTTGCACCTCGAACGAGATGTTGTCTACGGCCAGGGTGCGCCCGTAGCGTTTGCTCAGACCTTCAACCTTGATCATAGAAGTATCGGCAACTGTGGTCGCCTGCCACGTCCGGCTACAGCGGCGGAATCTGGGTGAACTTCACTATGATAGAGACAGGCGGAAAAGCATGTCAAACCGCTCGAAGGAGCTCTCGATGCGATTCACAAGACGACATCTGGCTGGGGCGCTTGCGGCGGCCGCCGCGGCCCGGGCGCAAAGGCCTGCCCGCAAGGTCTGGAAGCCCAAGCTGGGCATCCTGGCGCGCTTCACGGAGGGCAACCTGGCCTTCGCCAAGGAGGAGGGTTTCACCAGCCTTCAGTTGGCCGTGGACAAGGCCACGCTGGACCCGGATATGACCGACGAGCAGGCCGAGAAGGTCAAGGCCACCATCCGGCGCTTCGGCCTGTACGTATCGTCGCTCGGCAGCACGCAGAACCACATTCCGCCGGACCCCGAGCAGCGCGCCCGCTTGAACGCCAACTTCGCCAAAGTGATTGCTCTGGCTGGGCGGCTGGGCGTGCCCTACGTGGCCACCGCTTCGGGCACCCTGCCCGAGAAGCCGCTGGCCGAGCAGGTCAGCGAGATTGTCCGCATCTACACCGAAAAGTACTTCCCACTTTGCCAGAAGCACAACGTCAAGATCTTGTGGGAGCCCTGGGCGGGTGGGCCCAACATCGCCACCGGACCGGTGGGCTTCGAGGCGCTTTTCAAGGCTTTCGACAACTCGCCCCACGTGGGCTTGCAGTATGACCCCTCGCACCTGGTCTGGCAGATGATGGACCCCATCCAGTGCGCGCGGGATTTCGTGGACAAGATCTACGATGTGCACCTGAAGGACACCGAGATCCTCTGGCCGGTACTGCGCCGGGTGGGCATCCGCCCGCTCAACAACGCGCGCTGGTGGCGCTTCCGGCTGCCGGGCTTCGGCCTGGTGGATTGGAAGGGCTTCTTCACCGTGCTGATGGACGCCGGCTACGAAGGCGCCATGAACATCGAGCACGAGGACGAGCTCTACTACCCGCCCTACAGCGGCGTCGAGTTCACCGAGCAGTTCAAGACCGGCTACCGCATCGCGCACCGCTTCCTGAGGCAGCTTGTGCCGGCCTGAGTAGCACAGGCATTCCTGCCTGTGTTCCGGCTCTGTATAATTGCCTCAAATGCTCATCGAGCTGGTGGTGGAGAACTACGCCGTCATCCAGCATGTGCGCGTGCGGTTTCACCGGGGCTTCAACCTGCTGACCGGGGAGACGGGCAGCGGCAAGTCGATCGTGGTAGACGCGCTGGCTTTGCTGTTCGGCGGGCGCGCCTCGGGCGAGATGGTGCGCTCGGGAGCCGAGCGGGCGCGCATCTCGGGCATCTTCGAGGCGCCCCGCGACAGGGCCGCCCGGCAGTTGCTCGCCGCCGCCGGCCTGGAGCCCGAGGACGGCGAGCTGCTCCTCGAGCGCGAGATCTCCTCCGAGGGCAAGTCGCGCGCTTTCGCCGCCAGCCGCCCGGTCACGGTGGCCTTGCTGCGCGACCTGGCGCCCTACCTGGGCGACATTCACGGCCAGCACGATCAGCAGAGTCTCTTCTCGCCTGTGGCGCAGCTTGAGATGCTGGACACCTTCGTCCCGGACGAGCTGCTGGCCGACGTGGCCGGCTTCTATGAGAGCTGGCGCACCGTCACGCGGAAGCTCGCGGAGCTGGAGCGCGCCGAGCAGGAGAAACTGCGCCTGCTGGACCTGTGGAGCTTCCAACGCCGCGAGATCGAAAGCGCCGCGCCCAAGCCCGGGGAAGATGCCGCGCTCGAGCAGGAGCGGCGCGTGCTTCAGAACGTGGCCCGGCTTCAGGAGGGCGCCCACGCGGCCTACGCGGCGCTCTACGATTCGCCGGGCGCGGCGCACGCCGCCATCCGGTTGGCTTTGCGAAAGCTGGAGGAGCTGTCGCGGCTCGATCCGGCCCTCGAGCCGGCGCAGGAGACGCTGAAGGCGGCGGCGATCCCCGTCGAGGAGGCCTCCTACGCGCTGCGCGACTACCTCTCGCGCCTGGAGGCCAATCCGGCGCGCCTCGAGGAGGTCGAGACGCGGCTGGCGGCGCTCGACAAGCTCAAGCGCAAGTACGGCGCCACCCTCGAACAGGTGCTCGCGTTTCTCGAGCAGGTGCGCGCCGAGATCGCCGCTCTGGAGACGGTGGGCGAGCGCCGCACCGAGCTCGCCGCGCAGGTGGAGCCGACCGCCGAGGCCTATCGGCGCGACGCCGAGCGTCTCAGCCAGCGACGGGCGGAGGCCGCGCGGAAGCTGGAGCGGCGCGTGGAGGCGGAACTGGCAAGCCTGGCCATGGAGCGCACGGTGTTCCGCGTCGAGCTGACGCCGGCGGACTGGTCGGAGCGGGGCACGGATGCGGCGCGGTTCCTGGTTTCCCCAAACGTGGGCGAGGAACCCCGGCCGCTCGAAAAAGTGGCCTCGGGCGGCGAGATTTCGCGCATCGCGCTGGCGCTCAAGACGTGCCTGCCCGTGGCGGGCGGCTCCCTGCGCTCTGAGAAGGCCTGCCCGCGCACGCTGGTCTTCGACGAGGTGGACGCCGGCATCGGCGGGCGCGCCGCCGAGACCGTGGGCCGCCGCCTGAAGCAGTTGGCGGCTTCCAGCCAGGTGCTGTGCGTGACCCACCTGCCTCAGATCGCCGCCTTCGGCGACCATCACTTCTTCGTCGAGAAGCGGGAGGCCGCCGGGCGCACGGTGGCGCTGGTCGAGGAAGTCACGGGCGATGCCCGCACCCGCGAGATCGGGCGCATGCTGTCGGGCGAGCGCCTCACCCGCGAGGCCCTCCAGCACGCTGAGCAGTTGCTGAAGGCGGCCGGGGGCGGGTGAGGGGCGGGTGCTCACGATGTGGGTGGAAGCCATCTGATGGCGAACGAGATCATCCCGTACCTTGAGATGTGCCGGCGCGAGTCCGCCAGCCTGCAACGCGGGATGAACTTCGAGTTGGGGCCCGGTCGCTCCGTGATCCTCATGTCGGTGCGGAAGAACGCCCCGTACCGGGACCGCCTGGAGGACGACGGATCCACCCTGATCTACGAGGGCCATGACGCACTTCGCAGCGAGCTGGTCCCCGATCCGAAAGCGGTGGATCAACCGGAGTTGAGCCAGGGTGGCTCGTTGGCTCAGAATGGCAAGTTCTACCGCGCAGCGCAGCTCTACAAAGAGGGGAAGGCCCCGCCCCACTCCGTCCGGGTCTACGAGAAGATCCACCAGGGCGTGTGGTCCTACAACGGGCTGTTCCATCTGGTGGACGCCTGGCGAGAGCGCGACCAGCGTCGGGTTGTGTTCAAGTTCAAGCTCGTCGCGCTGCCGGATGAGCTGCTGTGCACAGAGCGGCCCTGGCAGGCTCAGGAGCGCAGGCGTATCATCCCCACGGCGGTCAAGGTCGAGGTCTGGAACCGCGACAAGGGGCGCTGCCGGGTCTGCGGGGCCACCGACGAACTCCACTTCGATCACGTCCTGCCGTATTCCAAAGGGGGCACCTCCCTGACCGCGGAGAACGTGCAATTGCTGTGCGCGCGGCACAACCTCGCCAAGGGCGCCAAGATCGTCTGAGCGGGCCGCCGTTGTGCAGTCATGGCCTGGGTGGCACAGTTCCCAGACTCGGTAGGGACGGTTGATGGGTTGCCCAGGGCCATCGCAAAAATGCGATAATTGAAGCGATGGCCTGGCGGGTTGAGACTCTCGGCGAGACGGTGGAACGGGAACTGGATGCGCTGCCTACCGACATGCGTGCCAAGTTCGTGCATATCGCGGAACTGCTGGAGGCTTTCGGCCCGTTTCACGTGCGGGAGCCCTATGTCAAGGCCCTGGGCGAGAGGCTATTCGAGATGCGTATGCGGGGCCGAGAGGGAATCGCCCGGGCCATCTACACTCCTGCCAGTGGGCAGAGGCTCGTGGTCCTGCACGCATTCGTCAAGAAAACCGCCAAGACACCACGGTCAGCCGTCCGGCTGGCTCTGAAGAGAGCAAGGGGGGTCCAGTGAGCACAGTCACCGAACTCAGAAAGAAGTGGGAGCGGGAGGCGCAGTTCAGGCGGGCCTATGAGGCGCTGAAGCCCGAGTTCGCCCTGGCGCGGCAGCTCATCGCCGCTCGGAGTCGTGCACGCCTCAGCCAAGCCGAGGTGGCACGCCGGATGGGAACTACACAATCAGCCGTGGCGCGTCTCGAAAGCGGAGCGCGCCTCCCAGCGATGGCCACACTGGGGCGTTACGCGCAGGCTGTCGGGTGCCGACTGGAAGTTCGGCTGGCGGTACGCCACTGAGGGGCGTCCGCCGGGCGTACCGTGCTGGGGGTCAGAGGAGGTGACCGGCGAAGCCAGCACCCGCGAGATCGGCCGGATACTCTCGGGCGAACGCCTCGCGGAGGCGGCCCTCCGCCACACGGCCAGGGCGACGCTGCTGCCGGCTTGGCAGTGCTGACCGCCGAGGCAGGGCCGTGCCCGCCCATTAAGAAAGACGCATGGCTGGTGCGAACTTCGCGCACCTTCGTGCGTCCCTAAGGATATGGAGTCCCTCTGGCGAGACCTCAAGTTCGGCTGCAAGCTGCTGCTGCGGGAGCGCGGCTTCACCCTCACCGCGCTCCTCACGCTGGCCCTGTGCATCGGAGCCAACACCGCCGTCTTCACGGTCTTCCGCTCGGTGCTGCTGCGCCCGCTGCCCTATCCCGAGCCCGAGCGGCTGGTGACCATGTACAACGTGTATCCCGGGGTGGGCGTTCATAGGGGCCCTAATGGAGTGCCGGACTACCTGGACCGCCGGCAGGAGACGGCCGTGTTCCAAGAGGTCGCCCTGTTCAGCTCGAGCGGCTACGACGTGGGCGCCGATGGCACGCCGCAGAAGCTCTTCGGCATCTACACGACGCCCTCGCTGTTCCGCCTGCTGCGCGTGCCGCCCTTGCTGGGCCGCGCCTTCACTGAGGATGAGGCGGTCCTGGGCAAAGAGAAGGTCGTGCTGCTGAGCTACGGGCTGTGGCAGCAGATGTTCGCCGGCGACCGCGCGGTGGTGGGCCGCGACCTCCGCCTCACCGGAGCTCCCTACAAGATCGTGGGCGTGATGCCGGCCAGCTTCGAGTTCGGCTCCCGCGACACCCAGCTCTGGGTGCCCTTCGCCTTCACGCCGCAGCAGACCTCCGACGACGCGCGCCACAACAACTCCTGGAGCATGGTGGCCCGCCTCAAGCCCGGGGTCTCGCTGGCCCAGGCGCAGCAGCGCATCGACGCGCTCAATCACCGCAACCTGGAGCGTTTCCCCAGGTACCGCAGGCTGCTGGAGGAAGCCCGCTTCGGCACGCGCGTCCAGGGGCTCCAGGACGCCATGGTCGAGGACATCCGGCCGACCCTCTACCTGCTCCAGGCGGTGGTGGCCTTTGTGCTGCTCATCGGTTGCGTCAACGTGGCCAACCTCTTGCTGGTGCGCTCGAATGTGCGCATGAAGGAACTGGCCGTGCGCTTCAGCCTCGGCGCCTCCCGCGGCCGCCTGGGCCGGCAACTGCTCACCGAGAGCGTCTTGCTGGCGCTGGCCGGCGGCACGCTCGGCATCCTGATCGGCTTCTGGGGCGCTCGCCTCCTGAGCCACCTGGGGGCGGAGGAGCTCCCCCGCGGCCAAACCATCCACCCGGATGGCACGGTGCTGAGCTTCGCTCTGCTGGTGGCGGTCGCGGCGGGTTTGCTGTTTGGCAGCATCCCGATCTGGCACCTGTTCCGGAGGAACCTGATCGACGTGTTCCGCCAGACGGAACGAACCGGCACGGCTGAGCGGCGGGCCATGCGCACGCGCGCGGCCATGGTCATCTGCCAGGTCTCGCTGGCCTTTGTGCTCCTGATCGGCGCCGGGCTGGTGACGCTCAGCTTTATGCGCGCGTTGCGCGTCGATCCCGGCTTCCGCCCGGAGGGCGTTCTGACGGCCCGGCTGACCTTGCCCCGCGAACGTTACGGAGACGACGCGCGGGCGCGCAACTTCGTCGAGCGTCTGCTGACCAGCGCCCGGTCGCTGCCCGGCATGAGTCGGGTGGGGATGACCAACTACCTGCCATTCAGCGGCAGCGGCAACGCCAGCGCCATCACCATCGAGGGCTACGCCCGGGCGCCAGGGGAGCCCGTGCCTGTGCCGGGGCACAGCATCGTGGACTCCGACTACTTCCGCGTCATGGGTATCCCGCTCCAGCGCGGCCGCGCCTTCCAGGAGAACGACACGCCTGACTCCCTGCGCGTGGTCATTATCGATCAGTTCCTGGCCCGGCGCTACTGGCCCGACAAGGACCCCGTGGGCGGCAGAATCCGTCGCGGCCCGGATCCCGGCAGCCCCGTGTTCACCATCATCGGCGTGGTGGGCAGCGTCAAGATCGGCGACCTGACCGAGCACAACCCCGTCGGCCTGGTCCACTACTACTACCGGCAAGTCCCCCCACGCAGCATGCACCTGGTGATGAACGCGGGTCGGGATGCGGGCTCCATCCTGGGCGCCGTGCGGCGCGAAGTTGCCAGGTTGGACTCCGAGCTGCCGCTCTATGACACCAAGACCATGCCCGAGCGCCTGGAGCGCTCTCTGCTGGCGCGCCGCGCCGCCATGGTCCTGTGCCTGGTCTTCGCCGGGCTGGCGGTGCTTCTGGCCGCCATCGGGATCTACGGGGTGCTGGCCTACGCCGTCACCCAGCGGACGCGCGAATTCGGGATCCGCATCGCCCTGGGGGCGCGCGCCGCCGACGTGCTGGCCCTGGTCTTCCGTCAGGGCGTGACGCTGGCTTTGGCCGGCGTGGCCATTGGCCTGGCGGGCGCGTACTTCCTCACCCGGCTGATGACCAGCCTGCTGTTCGAGGTCAAGCCCGCCGACCCCGCCGTCTTTCTGCTGGCGGCCGTGGTGCTCTCGGCGGTGGCGGCTGCGGCCTCCCTGGTACCCTCGCTGCGCGCCACCAGCATCGACCCGGTGGTCACCCTGCGCTACGAATGAGCGGCGGCCTCGGGCTATAATCCCCTCTTGGTGCTTCCCGCCGTCCTGCTCGCCTGCTTGCTGGTTGCCCCGCCCGAGGGCGGCTCCGTTCGCGGCACCGTCGTGGACGCCCTCTCCGCCGAGCCCCTGGCACGTGTGCGCGTTCAGCTCACCGGCACCACCCACCAGGTCGTCACTGACGACCAGGGGCGTTTCGCTCTCCCCACCGTTGCCCCCGGCGAGTATGTCCTCCAGGTGTCCACGGTCGGCTACCGCATGGTCAAGAAGAACTTCACGCTCGCCGCCGGCGACGTCAAGGAGTTCGAGGTCATTCTCAGTCCGGACACCTTCCGCCAGACCGACTCGATCGAGGTCCGCGCCGGACCCTTCGACCTCGAACGCCAGGACAGCCCCTCGCAGTTGACGCTGGAGGGCAACGAAGCCAAGAATCTGGGCAGCGTGCTGGCCGACGACCCGCTGCGCGCCGTCCAGGGGATGCCGGGGGTGGCCTCGAACGACGATTTCGACAGCCGGTTTTCGGTGCGCGGCGCGGAGTACCGGCGGGTGGGCCTCTACTTGGACGACGTGTTGCTGCACACCCCATTCCATACGGTGCAGGGGGAGACCGCCACCGGCTCGATGACCATCTTCAACGGCGACATGGTGGACAGCCTGGCGCTGCACACCGCAGCGTTTCCGGTCCGCTACGGCGACCGCACGGCGGGGGTTCTGGACGTGCACACGCGCGAGGGCAGCCGTGTCCAACGGAGTGTGCGGGTGGCTGCCAGCGCGTCCAATGCCGGGGTGATGGCGGAGGGGCCGCTAGGCAAGAGCCGACGGGGGGACTGGATGGCGGGGGTGCGCAAGAGCTACCTCCAATACATCATCCAGCGCACCGCCACGTCGGAACCTACGCTGGCCTTCGGATTCTTCGATACGCAGGGCAAGCTCAGTTATGACCTGGGCCGGAAGCACCACCTGAGCCTCAGTGCGGTGGATGGACTCTCGGACCTGGACCGCACGCGGAGCCGTAGCCGGCTGGGGGCGAACTCGCTCATGACGGCGAGCTATCACTTCACGCTGGCGAACCTGGGGTGGCGCTGGACCCCGCACGAGCGGTTTCTGGTGAGCAATCGGGCGGCCTTTGTGCGGGAGCGCTCCGACAGTCACAACCGAGACAACCTGGAAATGACGGCGGGCTACTACGGCGAATGGAGTTGGACCGGCAACGCCACCTGGATCTGGCTGGGCCAGAATCCGCTGGAGGCCGGCTGGTCGGTGCGGCACGCGCGCGACGACGGCTTTGCCAACTGGTACCAGTTCAACCCCTTCGCCATGAGGCGCGTGGACGTCTATCGTGGCCACGGCCTGCTCGCGGGGGGCTACGCACAGCAGTCCTGGAGCGCCGCGGCGGGCCGCGTGCAGCTCGCCGCGGGCCTGCGCTGGGACCGGCTGGACGCGGATCGGGTGACGGCGCTCTCGCCGCAGGCGTCGGTTGGTTTCCTGCCGCATCCCTCGACGCGCATCCAGCTTGGCTGGGGGCAGTACGCGCAGTTCCCCGAGATCCAGTGGCTGTTCTCCAAGCTGGGCAGCCGCCGGCTGCTGCCCGAGCGGGCGATCCACTACGTGGCGGCTCTGGAGCAGCGCCTGGGGGCGCGAACCCGGTTGCGCCTGGAGACCTACGAGAGGCGGGATCGCGACCTGCTGTTCCGCCCGTTCTATGAGCCGCGCCTGGTCAAGGGGAAGGTTTTCATTCCGCCGCTCGATCCGCCCATCCGCAACTCCTCGCGGGGACGTGCGCGCGGCCTCGAGGTTTTCTTGCAGCGCCGCAGCGCCAACCGGCTGACGGGATGGGTTTCCTACGCCCTGGGATACACCCGGCAGCGCGACGGGGATGCGGCCATCGCCTTCCCCACGGACATGGACCAGCGCCATACGGTGAACGTCTACGGGAGCTACCGCATTCGCCCTACCGTGAACCTGAGCCTGAAATGGCTCTACGGCAGCGGTTTCCCCTTGCCCGGTTTCTACCGCCGCGACGGCGCGACCTACTTCCTGACCGAATCGCGCAACGCCGCGCGGCTGGATCCCTACCAGCGCGCCGACCTGCGCATCAACAAAGCCTACGTTTTCGACCGCTGGAAATTGACGCTGTATGGGGAAGTCGTCAACCTGCTGAACCACGCCAACTACCGCTTCGACAGCTTCGGCAGCTACAACACCCGCACCGGCCAGATCAACGTCTACCTGGACCGCATGTTCCCGATCCTGCCCTCCGTTGGCGTGGTGCTGGAGTTTTGAGGGGGCTTCCCTGTCCCCTCCCTGGCCTTTCGGGGGATAAGATTGAGAAGACCTCTATGGACATCCTGCACACGGCAGTGAGGTGGCGTTACGTCGTGAGGAGCTGAGCCATGGACATTTGGCAGATCGACAAGTTGCTCCTTTTCCTCGTGTTGTTTGTGCCCGGCTTCATCTCCATGAGAGTGTACGACCTGCTCATCCCTGGCGAGCGTAGGGATTTCTCCAACTGCCTCTTCGAGGCCATCGGCTATTCCGCCCTCAACTTCGCCGCCTTATCCTGGTTCATAGTTCTTGTTCATTCGGCGGGCTTCCCCGCGGCGCATCCGGTTTGGTACGGCCTCTCACTGGCGTTCATCCTCTTCGTCGCCCCTGCGCTGTGGCCGTGGGTGTGTGGATCAAGCTGCGTTCGTGGCGCCCCATCGCCAGACGTTTGGTTAGTCCCATCCCCAAGCCCTGGGACTTCGTGTTTGCCCAGCGAGAGTCCTACTGGGTGATCGTACATTTGAGGGATGGCAGGAAGGTCGGCGGGCTGTTCGCCACGAAGTCCTTGGCTTCTTCCAGTCCCGCCGAACACCAGCTCTACCTCGAAGAGGTGTGGCAACTAGGAGAAGACGCCGCATTCCTGAAGCCTGTGGAAAGATCCAAGGGTATGATCATCCTGGAAGAGGAGATCCTCGCAGTCGAACTTTTTAGCCTAGAATAGAAATGAGGCAGGACGACATGCCCAAAGCAGTCCAGCCGGCTAGCGAACCGTCAGCAGACCACCTTGGCTACCAGCCCCTCCCGCGCGATGGTCGACCGGGCGGGTCCAACGCGGACAGATCCAACCCCCCTCGCGGGGGATCCGGGCTTCCTCCGCCGGGTTCGAACAACACTGCGACGTCCGGCGGCAAGGACTGACCTGACCGAAGGGGCCGACGTGGTGCTGGAGTTCTAGCTGGACCGCCTGGTCCGTGCCAGGCCGAACGCGGCGGGCTCGCGGGAGAAGGGATTCACTACCGTTACCGAGCCGAACGTTTGCCCGGCTTGGAAATCCTCGCTCAACAGCCAGCGGCAACCCGCCCGTTCGGCCGCGGCGACGATGAGGCTGTCCCAGTAGGAGAGCTGTGCCCGGTCCATCCACTGCCAGCCCTGTTGAAGCAACCCCAGCGTGGTCTCCACCGGCTGCCATTGCGCGAAGGCTTCCACCAGCTTACGGGCCGCCGGCCGAGCCAGCCGGGCTTTGCGTTCGGCGTTGGCGTAGAATTCGTGCAGCACCTGCCAGCTCAGGCGCCCGGCGGCGTTCTCCCAGAGCAGCGCCAGCCAGGCTCGGGCCTGGGCCTGCTTGTCCCGCTGGGAAGCGTCCACCGAGTACAGCAGGATGTTCGTATCGACGAAGAAAAGCTCAGCGGCGGGCATGGGCCTCTTCACGGCTCAGGCGCCCGGCGGCATCGAGGTCGAGGCGGCGGAGCCTCTTCCACTGCCGGTAGGCGCGCCAGTATTCGTCGCTCAGCCGCATCTGGTTCTCGAGCGTGCGGCCAACCAGCCGGGACACGGAGATGTTTTCCTCGGCGGCCCTCCTGCGTGCCCAGTGCGCCACCTCCTCGCTGAGCGTGATGGTGACATTTTTCAGCACGATATCAGTGTAACACGGAAATCGTGGTCAGCCTGCCACGGCCTCGTTGAACTGGACTCGGGCCACGCGCGGCTGGTAGCATGGCGTGAGCACTCATGGCCGTTTCCCACTACCGGAGCGCGCGATGACGGACGATTTCCTTTACACCACGCTGGGCAGGACGGGGCGCCGGGTGTTCCGGCTGGGGCTGTCAGCCAGCTACCGTCCGGGCAAGGCGGCGGTCCAGGAGGCGCTGGACGAGGGCCTCAACTACTTCTTCTGCTACGGCTTCGACACGCAGATGATCAAGGTCCTGCGGGAGCTGCCGCCCAGCCGCCGCCAGGGACTGGTGGTCGCCACCGGCGCCTACAACTACAAGTGGTGGCACGCCGATGTCCGCCGCACCTGCGAGAAAAGGCTGCGGCAGCTCCGCACCGAGGCGCTCGACGTGTTCCTGTTCCTGGGCGTACTGCGCAGGAAGGAGCTGACCGAGCGTGCCCGGGAGGACCTGCTGCGGCTGCGGGAGGAAGGCAAGGTGCGCGCCATCGGGATCTCGACGCACAACCGCAAGCTGGCCGGGGAGCTGGCGGCCGAGGGCGAGCTCGACGTGCTCATGATTCGCTACAACGCCGCGCACCGGGGCGCCGAGCAGGACATCTTCCCGCACTTGGCAGCGCACGATCCCGGGGTGGCCAGCTACACCGCCACGCGGTGGGGGCGGCTGCTGGTGAGGCCGCGGGGCTGGCCGAAGACTTCGCCGGTGCCGACTGCCGGGATGTGCTACCGCTTCGTGCTCGGCAATCCTCACGTGGACGTCTGCCTGACCGCCCCCTACCGGTTCCGGCACTTCCGCGAGAACCTGGCCGAGGTCCGCCAGGGCCCGCTCTCCGAGGACCAGATGCAGTTCATGCGGGACTTCGGGGACGCGGTCTATCGGCGCCACAAGTGGTTCATGTGAATCCCGGCGGGGAAACCCGCAAAAAAGCCTAAGATCGGTACAACCTCCGGGGCCGATTCTGCGTCTTAGAGAGTGATCAGAGGAGGCGGACGATGAATCGGTTGACGGTCTTGCCAACGCAGCGAGAAGCAAAAGGCTTCGCCTACTGCCCCATCTGCACTCACACGGTCGAGACCCGGGTGGTGCTGGCGGGTAAGCGGGCCTGGGTGAAGCCCGGTGAGAAGTGCCCGCGCTGCGGCTCCCGGCTGGAGGCAGCCGCGGTGCTGCGCGACCTGATGGCGGCATAGGCGTTGTAGCCCGTACACTGCGCGCCCCCGACCGCGCCAGGGCCTTGATTCTCCCTGGCGGCTCGTGACATGCTCATCAACTCGGCAGGAGCGAGCATGGAGCGCAGAACCTTCCTACAAGCGGGCGCCGGCAGCGCCTTCACGGTTGCCCAGGGGCCGCCCAGGAAACCCTCCCCCTTCCAGCAGGTACGGATGAAGCTGGGCACGCAGCACGGCTCATCCGACGAGATCCTCCGCGTGCTGGCGGCCTTCGGGGTCAATCACATATGCGGCACGCTGCCTTCCCGGAAGCTGGACGAGAGCTGGTCGATCGAGGGACTGAGCCGGCTGCGGGAGCGGGTCGAGTCGTTCGGCATCAAGCTGGAGATGCTGCCGCTGCCGCTCAGTTCCAGCTATATCAGCCGGGCGGAAAACCCTAACATCGTGCTGGGCAAGAGCCCGGAGCGCGACCGCGAAATCGACGGCATCTGCCAGATGATCCGCAACGCGGCCCGGGCCGGCATCCCGGCGCTGAAGTACAACCTCACCATCCTGGGGGTGGTGCGGACCGCATCCACCGCGGGCCGGGGTGGCGCGCGCTACAGCACCTTCGTGTACGACCAAGCCAGGCAGGAACCTCCGCTGACCGAGGCCGGGGCGGTGAGCGAAGAGGCGGCCTGGGAGCGCATCACCTACTTCCTCAAGCGGGTGATCCCGGTAGCCGAGGAACACAGGGTCAAGATGGCTTGCCACCCGCACGATCCAGGCATGCCGCGCGAGAAGGGTTTCCGGGGGGTGCACCGGGTGCTCGGCAGCGTTGATGGCCTCAAGCGCTTCATCGAGATCATGCCCAGCCCATACCACGGGCTGAACTTCTGCCAGGGCACCGTCTCGGAGATGCTCCAGGACCCGGCCCGGGAGATCTTCGAGGTGATCCGCTACTTCGGCAGCCGGAGGAGGATCTTCAACGTTCACTTCCGCAACATCCGCGGGCGGTTCCTGAACTTCCAGGAAACATTCCCCGATGATGGCGACGTCAACATGATCCAGGCCATCCGTGTCTACAAAGAGGTGGGCTACGATGGCATGCTGATGCCCGACCATGTGCCGCGTATCGAGGGAGACCCGGGGGGCCGGCAGGCCTTCGCCTACGCCTTGGGCTACATCCAGGCGTTGCTCCAGATGGTGAGCCAGGAAGGCTGAGTGCTATGCTGCTTGTTGATATGGACGCCGCCGAATGGATCCCATTCCGCTGGCCGGCGGAGTGGCCTCCGTCTGCGCTGGACCTGCTGAGGGGTACTCCGGTCAATTGCCTGGTGGTAGGGCACGGGGAGGGGCTCGAAGCCGTACTGGCGGGCGCGCGTGCTCTGGGCCTGGCCATCGCCACCCTGGAAGACCAAGCCCCCCAGGGTGTGACGGCCATCCCGTGCGCGGAGCGGTCGAAGCTGCCCTGGACCGCGGCGGGCGCGGTGGTGGCCCTCAAGGATGGCGTCTGGCCTGGGATCCAGAGTGGCACCGCGAGCGGCGGGGGGCCGACCGGCCTGCCCTGGGTGGATTCCAACGGCTGGTTCGCCCAACTGGCGAGGGTGCGTGCGCCGTCGAAGACGCTCTGGATCGCTGCGGAGCCGCCCGCCAAATCACCATTCTTGCGTGCGGCCTCCTATGAACTCGCGGTGGCGGACGCCGAAACCTACGGCGCACGCTGGGTGGTGTCGCTCGACGAGCGGTTGCGCCAGGGCCTGGCGAAGGGGAACCGGGAGGCCTTGGACACCTGGCGGAAGATTGCCGGGGCGCTCGAGTTCTTCAAGGCGCGCCGGAGGTGGAACGGCTACCAGTCGGTGAGCGTGATGGCGGTGATCTCGGATTTCTCCGGGCCCAATGAGGAGCTGGCCGGGGAGATCCTGAACCTGGCGGCACGGCGACCGCTTCCGGTGCGGATCGTCGAGCAGGCGCGAGCGCTGGCGGCCTCCTTCGACGGGTTGAAGGCCATCATCTACCCGGACCAGGCTCCGCCGCGGGAGGCGCTCCGCAAGAAACTGCTCGGGTTTGTGCGCGGCGGCGGGCTGCTCATCGCCAACAGCCAGTGGCAGCCGGTGGAGGGCGAGCCCCCCGAGGGCGACACTCACCGGCGCTTCCAGGTGAGGAGACTGGGCCAGGGCCGGCTGGCGGTGGCCACGGAGGAGATGCAGGATCCTTACGCCGTCGTCCTGGATGCCCACCTGCTTCTGAGCCGCCGCCACGACCCGCTGCGCTTCTTCAATGCCGGCTCGATGAACTCCCACTACACGCTTTCGCCGGAGGGTCGCCGCGGGCTGGTCCAGATCCTGAACTACGCGTTGCGGCCATTCGGGCATCCGGTGTCGGTGACCTTCCCGGTGAAGTACCGCGTGGCGCGGCTGTGGAGCTTCGAGGGCCCGGGTCCCGCGGCGCTGGAGATGGCGCCACAGGAGTGGGGCGTCGAGGTTCACCTGCCACCTCTTGGGGCCTACGCCGCCATAGAACTGGAGGCATGACCATGCAGGGTCACATCACGCGCAGGGAGCTGCTGGCAGGGCTGGGCGCCTCCGCGGCATGGCGCAGCGCCCCGGCGGCGCCCACGGCTCCCGTGGCGGTCGCTCGGTGCCAGAGCTACGGCGATGAGCTGCTGCCCACGCTCGGGCGCATGTTCGATCAGTTGGGTGGCTTGGGCCGGCTGGTGAAGGGCCGAACCGTGGCCATCAAGCTGAACCTCACCGGCAGCCCGCGCTACCGCATGGGCTATCGCCCGGCGGAGCTGGCGCAGTGGACTCATCCGCGGGTTACCGCCGCCACGGTGCACCTGATGGGCCGGGCCGGCGCCCGGCGCATCCGTCTGCTGGAAAGCCCCTGGTCCACGGCGGAGCCGGTCGAGGAGTACATGCTC
>CAZIRH010000025.1:0-21783 GCA_964541065.1 uncultured Solibacteraceae bacterium | reverse complement strand
TGGCGGTGCCCGCCGGAATCAGGAAATTGATCTGGAGTGGAGAAACGTAGAACAGCGAAGCATCTCGCTCCACTCCTTTGCTGTCCTTCACCTTCAAGACTGTGCCCGCGAGCTTGGTGGGAAGCGGCGTGGTCGCCGCCCCTTCGGTCGCCGTCGCGAGCCCCTGTCCGAAAGCACTGACAATGGACTCTGGGGCCAGAGCCGCCGGACTGTAGCTCGCCGCCGAGAGACTGGTAGCCTCGCAGGCTGGCGTTTGGGCGGCCGCGGCTCCGGCGAGCAGCGCTACAAGCGTCAGCACAAACCTTGCACGACCCATGTGTGAACCCCCGACTGGAATCATACACCCGGCCGCCTCCGTTGCGACGATTCTTCTCCGTGGCGCACGTTGCCGGCACGCCCCGACAGGGCGGGCCGACTCTACCCCGCCGGCAGCGGCCGCGCCGCGGTGCCCTCTGGGCCCCGCCGCAGCACGGCCCCGCACAGCCGTACCAGGTGGTCCGCCAGTGGTCAAGACGGAAATCCGGAATCTCGGCGGTTCCGCTGACCCTACTTACCTTCAGGTCCTCTGGGCGTGTTCTCCGGGCTGGGAGGCACTTTGAAACCGGCCACCGGATCCGGGCGCCGGGGGTCGAATGACCGGAAATCGGCCACTACGAACCTGGCGAGGCCGAGCATGTTTGCCTTGATGCCGTCAATGATGCACTTGGCCAGCTCGTAGCTGCCGTAACTGTTGTGGTGCGAGTTATCGACAAAAGCCTGCTTGGAGTCCTCCGGCCCCAGGGCTTCGTAGAAGAGCTTGCTCATGGCATTCAGGTCGATCAGCGCCACCTTCTCTTCCTTGGCCACCTAGCGCACCGCCTCGGGATAGTCGCCGAGCGAGTTGGTGATCTTGCCCTCGGCGTCGAACGTCCGGCGATGCATCGATGTAACGACCACGGGAATGGCGCCCCGTTTGCCGGCCTCCACGACGTAACGCTTGAGGTCCGCTCTGTAAGAGGTGAAGGGGCCGATTCCCTCTCCTTTCTCCTTCTGGTCGTTGTGCCCGAACTGGATGAACAGGTAGTCCCCGGCCTTGATGGTGCTCATGACCTTCTCCAGCCGTCGCTCGCCCAGCGAACTTTTCAGGGATTCTCCGGATTCCGCGTGATTGGCCACCGCCACGCCCGGCTTGAAGAACCGGGGCAGCATCTGGCCCCAGCTATTCCAGGGTTCGCGCGTTTGATCGGTGACCGTCGAATCGCCCATCAGATACACGGTGATGGCGCGCTCCGCCGGCGCGATTTCCAGCGCACCGACGCAAGGCCGCCGGTTGCTGAACTCCAGCGTCAGCTTGTCGTCCCAGTGGAGAACGCCCAGTTCACGCGGCTTCAGACTGACCTCACCCCCGGTGGCGATCTTCGGCGTGCGGATGTTGACCGTAAACCTGCGGGTCGCGAACTTCCCCGGCGCCGTCCGCGCCGCCTCCACCATCAGCCGGCGAGATTCCGCTTTGATGGTGGTCATCGTCTCGGCCGCCCCATCGCCCAGCGTGACCTTCACGTTGTAGTTGCCTTCCGGCAGAGCGACCGAGAAGAAAAAGGGGCGGTCGCTGGTGCAGAGATCCCCGCGGAGTGCGTCGCGGCCACCCCGGTCGAGGCACGAAACCGTCGAGCCAAGGTCGAAGCCATAGCCCAGTTCCTTGGTGTAAGTTGTGGTGGACAAAACCTGAATGTAACCAGGCGCCACTTTGCCCGGCCCGAAATCAAACTTGAAGGCCGTCCTGGGTGACGCCCCTCGCGCGGGCGGCACACTTAGCAGCAATGCCACCATGGTCCGTGACATCTTACGTCCTAACGGTCGTTTGATCACCGCGCCCTGCCCGTCTCGATCCTGGGCGGCGTCACCGCCGGTCTCACGTGGGTGAGCTTGAGCACGACCGGGTTGGGCCACTTCCGGTCGTTGTAGAGCCGTTGCGCGCGCATCGCGCGGAGGTGCAGTCCGTCGGTCGCCTGTCTCCAGGTGGTTTTGGGAACGACCTCGAACTGGTATTCGAGGACCTTGTCGTTCTGCCCCAGGACGCTGGCCTCGGTCCTCTCGGTGGCCCGGACCGACGTGAGCACGATCTCTTTCCACTCGCCGTACTTCCAGCGCTCCTGCTCCTTGACAAAGACGTAGAGCGTGTCCTCGTCCTTCTTCTTGGTGAACCAGTAGTCCCCTTCGTTCGTCACCACCCAGGGCCGCACAGCGTAGATGGATTCGCTGTTCACGAACATCCAGAGCGCCACCTCGCGCAGCCGCTCCTCCTGCTCGATGGGGAGTTCCCCATCGGGCTTCGGCCCGACGTTCAGCAGGAGGTTGCCCCCCTTGGCGCGCGTCTCGATGAGCATGGAGATCAACTGCCCGCCCGGCTTGTAGACTTCGTTGGTGGGCTTGTACTGCCACTGTGTGCCCATGGTCAGGTTCGATTCCCAGACGCCCTCCAGCGGCGCACCCGGTATGTACTGCTCCGGCGTCTGGATGGCGCCCCTGGTAACGACCACGTTCGGCTGGATCTGCCAGGCCAGCTCGCGCAAGCCCTCGGGCGGTCCGTCGAAGAACATGATGTCGATCGGGCCGTAATGGGTCAGCAACTCCCTCACTTGCGCCTGGTCGTGGGCCAGCAGGCCCGGGTTGTTGGCCGGGATCACGTCGGGCGAATGCCGCTGGATGGTTTTGCCGTTCCGGTAAAGCCACCAGAAGTCGTCAGGCGAAAAGTAGAAGCCCGGCGCGATGCCCTGCCCCCGGAACGCGTTGGCGATCTCAGCGGTGATGTCACGACGGAACGGCGTGTGCATGATGCCGAAGTCCGTGGTCTTCGTCTCGAACATGCAGAAGCCCGAATGGTGCTTGGTCGTGAACACGACGTACTTCATGCCGGCGAGCCGGGCCAGCACCGCCCAGTCCTGCGGGTTGAACTTCCTGGGATTGAAGGTCTTGGGCAGGTCACCGATGAACCGCTTCAGGTAGTCCTCGGAGGCGCCCACCATCGAGTGGCTGATAACGGACCCGAGCTGGCTGTCCAGGCTCCAGTGGATGAACATGCCGAAGCCGAGGTCACGGAACCACTCCAGCCGGTCCGGCCGGTTCGCCGGCGCCGGTTGTGCCGACGCGTATCCGCATCCGAGGAGGGCCAGCGACAACAGGGGGACGCACACACGGAGGACTCGCTTCATGATCACGCGCGATTATAGGTCAGCTTTCACGAGTTCGTCAACGCCGCACATGCCTTGCCCTCCCCCAGTTCTGCGTGGGTCCAAGGTGGCATAGGCATTCCTGCCTGTGTGTCGCGTGCCCCCCAACAGGCCAGGAGGCCTATTCTACTTGCTCGGCGCTCAAACTGGGGGAGGGCAAGCGCACATGCCGGCTATCGCGCCCCCTCCAGCGGGAACGGACGCCCCTGCGGCACTTCCATAGCCGTGGGGTCCTCGCGCCGCAGCCGGAAGGAAATCTCCTTCTCTTTCCGGGCGCGCTCCTCATCCCCCATCCGAAAGTGAATCTGAGACATCAGCAGATGCGGCTGCGGATGCTGGGGCGAAAGGCCGGTCGCGCGTTCTAGTTCTTTCACCGCCTCGCCATACCTCTCCAGCCCCATGAGGGCCTTGGCCAGCGCCACGGAGGCCTGCACATAATCGGGCCGGTTCCGCAGCGCCGTGCGCAGATAGCCGCTGGCCTCCTCGTACCGCTCCTCCTTGAGCAGGGACTCGCCATAGAAGAAGAACGGTTCCTCGTAGCTGGCATCGGCGGCCATGGCCTTCTTCAGGTAGGGCATGGCCTGCTCGGTGCGGCCGATCTTCGTCAAGTGAAACGCGTATTCGAAGTTGGCCCTCGCCGAATCGGGGAACTTCTCCGCCGCCCGGCGCGCGATCTCCATGGCGGCGCTGTCGCGGGCGTCCTGACAGGCCTTGATGGCGATGAAGTAGACACCAGGATCGGCGCTCCTGAGCTCCAGGGCGCGCCGGGCAAGCTCCGCCGCCTCCCGGAAGTAGCGGCCCTTGCTGTATTCCACGGCCATGATCTGCATCAGCTTGAAGTTGGCGGGCTGGATCTTGAGGGCGGCGCGCCATTCCATCAGCCCGGCCTCCCGCTGGCCGACATTCACCCGCGCCGCGCCCAGCAGATACCGGGCATTGAAATCCTCCGACCGAAGCCGCGCAGCTCGGGAAAGAAGCGGTTCCGCCTGCTCGTGCTGCGCGCGGGAGAAATACATGAATCCGAGATTGAAGAGCGCGGGAAAGAAATCGGGGGAGGCTTCCAGCGCCTGCTTCCACAGCTTCTCGGCCTCCTCGTAGCGCTGCTCGGCGGCCATTTGCCTGGCCCGCTCGTTGAGCGCGGCCGCATCCGGCCGCTGGGCCAGTGCCAGAGCGAGAGCGAGGAGAGCGGGTGTCATTTCGGGAGCGCCACCAGCCGGGCTTGGCCGGTGCCCTCCACCAGCAGCGCCAGCCCGTCCGCGGCCACCCCGGGGAACTCCTCCACTTCCCCGGAAGGCCACCGGACGGTGATCTTGTCCACGCGGCTGGCCTCGCCCAGCCCGAAGTGCAGCCGCAGGTCGTTATGCGACAGGAAGCTCGACTGGCTGAGCACGGCGTCCGTCTGAGTCACCCCGCCCGCCGCCACGGTCACCGTAGCGCCGATGGCGGCGCGGTTCGACCTGGTTCCCTCGAGCTGCACCTTGATCCAGTGGTTCCCGTTCTTCAGATCGTTGCGCAGCAGAGACGGGGCCTCGTGCATGTTCATGACTACGACGTCGATGTCCCCGTCGTTGTCGAAGTCTCCAAAGGCCGCGCCGCGGCTGGAGAAGGCCTTGGCAACGCCCGGCCCCGCCATCGCCGAGACATCCTCGAAGCGCCCGTTGCCCAGGTTCCGGTAGACCAGGCGCGGCCGCTTGTACGGCTCCGTGCGGTCGATCGTCTGGACCTCCGGGTAGACGTGCCCGCTCACCTGGAAGATGTCCTTCCAGCCGTCGTTGTCCAGGTCCACCAAGGCGGTGCCCCACAACACGTAGTCCGGATTCACCGCCAGGCCCGCCCGCACGGTCACGTCCTCAAAGATCCCCTTTCCCAGGTTGCGGTACAGGTTGGGATAGTCGCCCACGAAGTTGGTCTTGAGGATGTCGAGGCGGCCGTCGTTGTTGAAGTCGCCCACGCTCAGCCCCATGCCGGCCTGCTCGGCCCCGTGCTCGCTGTAGGCGACTCCGGTTTCCGTGCCGACCTCGCTGAAAGTACCATCCTTGTTGTTGCGGAACAGCAGGCTGGGCGTCGAGTCGCACGCCACGTAAAGGTCGGTCCAGTCGTCGGCGTTGAGGTCCGCGGCCACCACGGTGAAGGCGTAGAAGTCCTTGGCCTGCCGGATCCCCGCCTTCGCCGAAACGTCCTCGAAAGTGCCGTCGCCGCGGTTGTGATACAGGTTTGCGGTGCCGAAGGGAAGACCGCGCGGACCGCAATAGACCGGCGCGCCTTTCCAGGTGCAGAAGGGAAACTGCCCGGGCAGGGGCGTTCTCTCGGGACGGAAATCCAGGTAGGCGGTAACCAGCAGATCCAGGTGGCCGTCGCGGTCATAATCGAGGAACGTGCAGCCGGTGCTCCACTGATTGCCCGGGCCCGCCACGCCGGCGCGGGCAGCCACATCCGAGAAGGTTCCGTCGCCGCCGTTGCGGTAGAGGCCGTTAGCCCCCCAGTAGGTCACATACAGGTCCAGGTGGCCGTCGTTGTCGAAGTCGCCCGCGCATACCCCGTTGCCCCAGCCGGAGCGGTCCAGCCGGGCCTCCCGCGTCACGTCCTGGAACCGGCCGCTGCCCTCGTTCCGGTACAGGTGGTTGGTGGGAGCCGCTCCGCCAGCGAATCCCTCCAGCCGCGAGCCGTTCACTAGAAAGATGTCCAGCAGCCCGTCGTGGTTGTAATCCAGGAAGGCGACCCCGGTACCGTTCGCCTCGATGACGTACTTCTTGCGGACCTCGTTTCCGAAAGTGAACCGCATGCGCAGGCCCGCCTCTTCCGCCACGTCCACGAACGCGACGGGGAACGGCCGGCCCGAGAAAGCGGCCCGGGGGACGGCGGTCGCCCCCCCGGTGATCATCCCCTGGGCCAGCGCCGGCGGCGCTCCCGCCAGCCACAGGAGCAACAGCCCCAGCCGGCCGCTAGAAACTGTAGCGCAAGGCAAATTGGATTTGCCGCGCGGCGGTGGCCGTGCTGGTGATCTGCCCGAAAGTCGCCGAGCTGAGGAGGTTGCTGGCCCCCCCGAAGCTCGGATGGTTCGGCAGGTTAAAGTACTCCGAGCGGAACTCGAGCGTGTGCCTCTCTGCGATCCGGAACTTCTTAGCGATTGACAGGTCGATCATCACCCGCCCGTCGTCTTCGAGGGTCATCGCGCTGGCGTTGCCGAAGGTGAAGAAGTCCGGCATCTTATAGGCGGCGGTGTCGAACCAGCGATCCACCGTGCGCTGGTCCCTTGGCAAGATCGGGCTGCGCAGCACGTCCGGCCGCTCCTGCGTCTTGCCGACGTTGGCCCGGTCCCCGCCGGTGCGACAATTGCGGGGCGCTCCGGTCTGAAGCTGAACGATGCCTTCGATGGCCCATCCGCCCAGCAGGGCGTCCACGGGCCGGTTCCAGTTGCCGCCCAAGGTCCGGCCGCGGCCGAATGGCAGGTCATAGACGTAGCCGCTCTTGAAGGCCTGCCTGATGTCCCAGCTCGAGCGTGACCAGTCGGCCCGCCGGTTCAGGAAGTCCTGGTACTTGGCTTCGGACAGCGAGGATTGGTCGTCCAAAGACTTGCCCCAGGTATAGTTGCTCATGATCTGAAGGCCCTTGCTGAACCGCTTGTTCATCTTCACCTGTAGTGCGTTGTACTCCGAGCTGAAGACGTTGCTGCCGCCGTCCAGGTTGCCCGTGAAGCCTGAACCGGCGAGCAATCGCCGCGGCGCCACATCCCCCGGAGCGGGCTTGAGGGCGTTGTTCCAGCCAACGTAGCCGATCTGGTGCCGGTTGGCGGAGCCGACATAGCCGATCTCGAAGGTCATTTCCTGGGCCAACTGGCGCTGGATGAAGAAGTTCCACTGCTGCGAGTAAGGCGTGCGGTTGTTGGGGTCCTGCGGCCAGCCGCCGATGGCCTGCGTGCTCGAGAAGGAAGGGCCCGCATCGGAGATTGACAGATCCGGCAGCGCACCCCGGTTGGGGCTGAACTCCTGCTGCGGCAAGTAGGGCCAGAACTTGCGCAGGTCGTTCAGCTCCTGCATGAACGTGGTGGCATAGAACATGCCGAAGCCCGTCCGGATCACCGTTTTCGAGTTGACCTGATACGCGATACCCACGCGGGGGGCGAAGTTGAACCAGCGGCTCTTCATGAGCGAACGGCCGTAGCCCAACTGGCGGGCGGGCTCACCCACCTTGCCGGTATCCGGCGCCGGCAGCGGGTTCACGCCGGCCCACATGAGCTGGCCTTCCACCTTGCCGGTCTGCGGGTCGCGCACGATGAGCAGGTTGCCGGCCTTGTCTTGGGCGTCGTAGGGGCGGTTGTATCCCTCCCAGCGTATGCCCAGGTTCAGCGTCAGCTTGTCGGTGACGCGCCAGTCATCCTGGAAGAAGGCCGAGGCGTCGTTCTGCCGGGCTTGCGCATTCGGAATGCCCAATCCCCGGCGGATGTAAGAGGGGTAACCCAAGAGCAGCGTGGCGAAGCTGTGGCCGCTTCCGGAGACGGGCCCGGAGCCGGAGACGTCCTGGTAGAAATCCGCGCTGCCGTTGGTCGGGTTGGCGAAGAACGCGTCCATCGCCCGGCGCACCCACTGGAAGCCCATTCTCAGGGACTGCCGCCCTATCATCTTGCCGAGCTTGGCCTCGTACTGGCGATCGGTGTCGATGATGGTCTCGCCGCCGCCGCCGCCGATCGAGAACTGCCCGATGGCGTTGAAGGACGGAACCGGGTTGCTGTACCCCTCCAGGTCATACATCTTGATGCCGGCTTTGGTCAGGGCGTCCGCGCGGGTCGTGTTCTTGTAAGTGGGATATCCGCTGAGGTTGTTCGGGTGGTTGTACCCGTGCCTGACTTCCAGCACCGTGGTGGGGTTGAAGACGTGATTCCAGCCCAGGCCCAGGTTGTCCAAGTCGATGCGGTTCGAGCTGGTATAGGCCCGGTACGCAGTCGGGCTGGCCTGCCCCACCCGCTGGCGCAGGTAACGCACGAAGATGTTGTCCTTCGAGCCCAGGGTCCGGTCCCCGCGCAGCACCACCATGTCTCGGTCGTTCGCGGTGGCATCGGTCATGACGTAGTTGTTGGTGAGCCCCGAGCGGTTGGGCGCCGGCATGAGTAGGTCCGTCAAGTACTTCATGCCCGGGTGAATGCGGCTCGTCGGAATCTTGTTGTCCGCAAACGGCTGCCGTACGATCTTGCCGTCTGCGCCCAGCACGCCGGTCAGCGGGTCGAAGATGCGCGCTGTGACCATGGAAAAATCGCCCGTGCGCTGCTCGGCAATCGGGGTGGTGTTGATGGAGGTGTTGCCGCGGCGGCGCCGGTAACCCTCCCAGCTCGCGAACCAGAAGGTGCTGTCCCGCCCGTTGTAAATCTTGGGCAGCACCACCGGGCCTCCCACCGCCACTCCGTACTGGTTCTGGCGGAAGGGGACTTTGCCCGTCTTCTGCCGGTTGGCGAACCACTCGTTGGCGTCGAACCTGTCGTTGCGCAAGTACTCGTAGACGCTGCCGTGCAGATCGCGCGTGCCGGACTTGATGGCGAGGTTCACGTTGGCGCCCGCGCTGCGGCCGTACTCGGCCGAGTTGTTGGTGGCCACCCGGAACTCCTGGATGGAGTCCATGGGCGGCGCGCCGTACCCCGAGCTTTTGTACATGATGTTGTTGTCCACGCCGTCGATGGTGAAGTTGTTGTCGTTCTGCCGCTGGCCGTTGATCGAGACCTGCGACTGACCCGCCTCGCCCCCTATCGACTGGCTAGGGGCGATGTCGCTGGAGCCGGCCATCAGCACCATCAACCGCGTGAAGTTGCGCCCGTTCACCGGCATGCGCTCAAGCTGCGACGTGGTCACCACGCCGGCCACCGAGGCCTCCTGCGTCTGCATCAACGTCGCGACAGCGGTGACCTCGACGCTCTCGGTGATGGCGCCTATGTCCAACTGAAAGTCCACCTTCACGACCGCGCCGGTTTCCAGCACCACCCCCGGCTGGACCCGCGTCCGGAAGCCCGTGCTGCTGGCTTTGATCTCGTACCGGCCAGGGATCAGCGGGGTCACGGTGTACGCGCCCACCTCGTTGGTGGTCACCGTCCGGCTCACCCTAGTGGCCAAGTTCATCACGGCGACGGTGGCCCCCGGGACGGACCCTCCCGAGGGATCCGTCACAATTCCGACTATGGATGCGTTGGTGGTCTGAGCCACCGCCGGCGGAGACCCCGCCAGGATGGCCAGCAAAGCACAGCACAAGCACAGCGTTTTCTGCGTTTTAGTCATCGTTAAACCTCCCACTCCCTTCTCGGCTCGAACAATTGTAACGCCTTTCCTGTTACCTGACAAGGGTCAAATTGGGGTTCCCCCGCCGTCTCGCAGCGTGGATTGCCGGGCCACCAGCGTCGGCCCGAGCAGGACGGTCTTCGGGCGCACCGCGGACTTGGTTTCGATGAGCTTGAGCGCCAGTTTGGCCGCGCGCTCGCCGATAGTGGTGCTGGCCTGGTCGATGCTGCTCAGCGGCACCCGCAACAGCGGCGCATAGTTGACGTTTCCGCAACCGATCACGGCGATGTCCTCCGGAACGCGCAACCCCACTTCCAGGATGGCCTTCAGCGCCCCCATGCCGGTGGGGTCGTTGTAGCAGAAGATCCCGTCCGGCCGCGGTTCCGTCCGCAGCAGTTGGCGCATGGCGAGGTACCCGCTGAGGTCGGCCGCGTCGTCTCCCGTCCCGCCGGCCACCACGTAGCCCGGCAGCACGTTCAGCCCGTGCCGCGCCATGGCGCGCTTGTAGCCTTCCAGACGTCCGACCGCCGTGCTGATCTCCGGCCCGCGGATGTGGGCGATGCGCTGGCAGCCCATCTCGATGAGGTGCTCGGTAGCCAGCATACCGACCTGTTCGTCATCCACACCCACGAAGTTGGCCGCCAGCCCGACGAACCGCCGGTCGATGAGCACATACGGCGTCTTGTGCTCCTCGATGCGGCGGAAGCTCTCCACGCTCCATTGCGTGGAGGCGATGATCAAGGCGTCCACGCGGCGCGCCAGCAACTGATCGATCTCCTGCCGCTCCAGTTCCGGGTCTTCCTCGGAGGAGGAAATCACCAGGCCGTAGCCCTTCTTGCGCAGCACGCGCGACAGGCCCTTGGCCACCTGGGCGAAGAAGGAATGGACCAGGTCCGGCACCACCAGGCCGATCATGCAGGTGCGGCCGGTGACCAGGGCCCGGGCGGCCAGGTTGGGCCGGTAGTGGACTTCCTTCATCCGCTTCAACACCCGCTCGCGGGTCTCCGGGCTGATGTCGCTGTGATGGCGCAGCACCTTCGAGACGGTCACCACCGACACGCCCAGATCGCGGGCGATGTCCTTCATGCGCACGACCATAGCTTGATTATGCCACGCCGTTTACTTAAGCGTCACAGCGAACTGCTCCCGGGTCGCGGCGAGCTCACCAGAACAGGATGTTGACCGCGAGGAAGGCCGCCGCCACCACCCCCGCCCAGAACAGGGGCCGCTTCAGCAGCGGGTACTGACCCTCGGGCGGTATCGGCGTCAGGCCGTAGACGAGTCCCGCCAGCTCGGAGGCCGGCTTCGGCTTCGTCCACCAGCTCACCAGGACGGTGACGAGCACGCTGACCGCAAGCGTCCAGATCCCGCGGTACCAGTTCTCGGCCATGTCCTGGGCGTGCGGCGAGAAGGCGATGATCGCCACCGCGCTCCGGTCAAACTGCGTCCACAGGAACATGCCGACCGAGGCCACGGTGCCCGCCAGCAGGCCCCAGAAGCCGGCGGCCGGCGTGGCCCGCTTCCACAGCATGCCCAGCATCACGGTCCCAAACAGAGGCACCAGAAAGAACGTGGCCAGCGCCTGGACGTAGATGATGATGCTGGACCACTGCATCACGATATAGGCGGCCCCAATGCTGGCGAACACGCCGATCAGCGCGCACCAGCGCCCCATCCTCACGTAGTGCGCGTCGCTGGCCGAATTCTTCACCAGCGGCCGGTAGATGTCATAGGTCCAGACCGTCGCGAAGGCGCTGACGTTGCCCGCCATGCCCGACATGAACCCGGCGATCAGCGCGGTCACGCCCAGGCCCAGCAGGCCCGGCCCGAGGTAGCGCGCCATCAACAGCGGCAGCACCTCGTTGAAGCTGTGGGCGCCGGTGGCCACGGCCTGGCCTTCGCTCACCAGGTCCACCGGGAGCACCGCGCGCCCGAGCAGTCCGGGCAGCGTGACGATGAGCGGCACGCACATCTTCAGGGCAGCGCCAATCACCGTGCCCAGCTTGGCCGAGCGCAGGTCCTTGGCCGCCATCACGCGCTGCACCACCAGGAAGTCCGTGCACCAGTAGCCGAACGAGATCGCCAGGCCCAGGCCGAAAACCAGCCCGAACCAGTCGGCTCCAGCCGGATTGTCGGTGAACGAGCCGAGGTTCTGCCACAGGTGCGTGAACCCCTGTCCGCCGGTGCGGGCGTCGATCCGAGCCACCATGTTGCTCCAGCCGCCCGCCTCGATCAGCCCCAGGATGGGGATCAGCAGCGCGCCCAGCCAGATGAGGAAGAACTGAAGCACCTCGTTGAAAATGGCCGACAGCAGGCCGCCCGCCGCCACGTACGCCGCCACGGTCAGCGACGAGACCCAGATCGAGAAGTGGATGTCCCAGCCCAGGATCACCTTCATCACCAGCGCCATGGCGTACATGTTGATGCCGCTCATCAGCACCGTCATCACCGCGAAGGAGACGGCTGACAGTGCGCGCGTGGGTTCGCCGAACCGCAGCTTCAGGTAGCCCGGCACCGAATGAGTCTTCGAGATGTAGTAGAACGGCATCATCACGATGGCCAGCACCAGGATGGCGGGGATGGCTCCGATCAGGTAGGCGTGCCCGGCCAGCGCGCCGTACTGGTAGGCGGCCGCCGACCAGCCCATCATCTCCAGCGACCCCAGGTTGGCCGAGATGAAGCTCAGCCCCGCGATCCAGGCCGTCATGCCCCGGCCCGCCATGAAGAAGTCCTCGCCCGTGGTGGCGAAGCGTTTGAGATGGAATCCGATCGCCAGGACCACGGCGAAGTAGATGACGACGATCAGGAGATCCACGGGCGCCATCGCGAGCAGCCGCGCGCCCGTGCCGCCGTCGGCGGCCAGCCAGAGTGCGAGGTTCATGTGTAGTCGTTAACTCTATCGGGCTCCCGCGGGGCTGTCAAGGCGAGCCCACTTCAGACTCCCAGCGGGATGCGGTAGACTCGGTCATGGCGAAAGTCGCCTGGAACTGAAGGGTGAGGAGTGTGAGCATGGCGCAGCACGTCAGAATCTTGGGGGGCCTCTTCCTGGCCTTCGGCATCCTGGGTGGGTTGGCGGCGCTGTTCATCCTGGCGCTGTTCGGAGGGGTGGCCGGGCTGATCGGAGTCCATGCGCCCGAACAGGACGCCGAGATCGCCGTTCCCATCGTGCTCGCCGTGGGTACGTTCATTGTCGGGCTCATCGCGGTGCTCTCGGTGCCCGAGATCATCTGCGGCGCGGGCCTGCTCGGCTTCCGCCCGTGGGCGCGCATCCTGGGCATCGTGCTTTCGGGGTTCAGCCTGCTGAAGTTTCCCATCGGCACGGCGCTCGGGATCTACGGCCTCTGGGTGCTGACCGCGGAGGGGACCCGGCGTCTGTTCGCGGGGGCGCCGCCCGTGGCCGGCGTTCGCTGATCGTCCGCCGAGCGGGCGCGGGCGTGCCCGACTCCGCGCGCGTCCTGGTGCCCGGGAACCGAACCGGAAAGCGCGGTGTCTACCTGTGCGATACCACAGGAGGTGGGTATGGCGCGGTTGCTGTTGCTGGCAATCCTATGCATCCTGCCGGCTGCTGGGCAAACGGACTGGGAGCGGGACCAGGCCGAGGGCAGGGCGATGCTCGAACAGTGGCGATTTGAGGAAGCCGAGCATTTCTTCAAGCAGGCCCTGGTCAAAGCGCAGGAATTCGGACGCGAGGATCCGCGGTTCGCCGCCAGCCTGAAGGACCTTGCGGGCTTGTACCGCGTCCAGCTCCGGTTCGTCGAGGCCGAGCCTCTGCTGCGCCTCGCCATTGAACTCGCCGAGGGAGACGGCCGCGAGCATCCCGAACTGGCCGGCGACCTCGACCTGCTGGCACGCATCTACCTGGCGCAGATGAAGCTCGCCGAGGCCGAGGCGACGTTCAAGCGCGAACTAAGTCTGCTCGAGACCAAACACGGCCGCGAGGCACTGGAAATCGTGCCCGCGCTGAACAACCTCGTCCGTGTGATTCCGATCGACAACAAGCGCATTCGCGAAGCCCGAGACCTGCTGTTACGCGTGATCGCGATCCGCGAAGCCAGACAGGGACCGGAGCATCCGGACATCGCCCTCGACCTCATCCGCCTCGGCCGGTCCCACGCGGCCGAGAAGGAGTACGCGGAGGCCGAGCCGGCGTACCGGCGCGCGCTCGCCATCCAGCAGAAGGCTTACGGCAAGGAGCACCTCGCGCTGGCCGGCACGCTGGACGCCCTCGGCATGCTGTTCCGCGACCAGGAGCGGTGGATCGATGCGGAGCCCTTCTTCCGGCGCTCGCTGGCCCTGCGGCAGGGCGCGTATGGTCCGCTGCACGCCGAAGTCGCGCCGGCGCTCGACAACCTGGCAGGCGTACTGTTCCGGCAAAAGCGGTTCGCGGAAGCCGAGCCGCTGTACGACCGCGCGCTGTTCGTGTGGACGGCGGCGCTGGGCGAGCAACACCCGCTGGTGCCGGGAGCGCACGATTACCTAGCGATGACGCTGGCGTTCCAGGGCAAGTACGCGGCGGCGGAGCCGCACTACCGCCGTGCACTCGACATCCGCGAAGGTCACATCCTGGCGAGCCTGAACAACGTGGCGCTGGTGTCGGTGGCGCAGGAGAAACTGAAGGCGGCTGAGCCGCTGTACAAGGCGGCGCTGGGGCTGCTCGAGCGCCCGCACGAAACGCCGCCGAGTTCCGAGGTGCACGCCCAAACGCTGCACAACTACGCCGAGTTGCTGCAACAGACGGGCCGCAAAGTGGAAGCGGCGAAACTGGAAGCGCGCGTGAAGGGTTTGGAGAAGGAACGCGCCGCGAAGAAACGCGAATGAACGCTATTCGGAGTTCCGCGCCGGTGGAAAAGCGAGGGAACTCCCGCGGCCACGGCGGTGTCTACTGCGGTGGGAGGTGCTCATGCTGAAACTTCTCTCGGCCGGCCTCGCTCTCTTCGGGTTGCTCGTGGCTGCGAGCGCGGCACCCACGCGGGTCCCAGGCTCCGAGCAGCAGAAGAAACTTGTGAAGATGGTCAAGCCCGTGTACCCGCCCGAAGCGAAGGCGAAGGGCGTTCAGGGCACAGTGAAACTTCAAGCCGTCATCGGCAGGAACGGCGCGGTGAAGGAACTGAAGGTGCTCGGCGGGCCCGAAGAGCTCGTGCCGCCATCGGTCGAGGCCGTCAAGCAGTGGGTGTATGAGCCTACGCTGAAGGATGGCGAGCCGGTGGAAGTAATCACCCAGATCGACGTCAACTACAGCCTCAAGAAGTGATTCCCGCGCTCAGCGCGCCAGCCACTCGGCGTACCACGCCATCTGGATGGCTTCGAGCTTGCCCTCCGTCGAGGCCCCGGGGGCGTCGGCGAAGCCGTCCAGCTCGGTGACCCAGCGATGCAGGTCGGTGAAGCGCACGCGCAGCGGGTCCTGCTCGGGGAATTTTTCCCGGAGGGCCAGGGCGATCTGTTCGGGGTGCTCCCACGTCATGTGATTGACGTCCCCTTAAGCGCGGTGGCGACCGCGGTGTTCATCATGGTCTCGGCCAGGTGCAAGGTGGCTTGGTTGAGCTTGTCGATGTGGGCGCGGATGAGCAGGTGGTCTGCCGCGTGGTAGACCATGAGCAGCTCGTTGAGGGCCTGGTCGATGGCTGTTCTCTCCTCGGCGCTCAGCGCGTGCCAGGCGGGGTTGTCGCGCGCCTTTTCGACCGCGGCCAGCAAGCGGTCGGCCTCCAGGCGCGCCTCGCGGGTCTGGCGCTCGGTGATATCCTCCTCGGCGCGGTCGATCGAGTCGCGGATCATGGCCTCGACCTGCTCGTCGGTCAGCCCGTAGGAGGGCTTCACCTCGACGGACTGCTCCCGACCGGTGCGCATGTCGCGCGCGGTCACGTTCAGAATGCCGTTGGCGTCGATGAGGAAGCGCACCTCGATGCGCGCCATGCCCGCGGGCAGCGGATCGAGGTCTTTCAGGTCGAAGCGCGCCAGGCTGCGGCAGTCCTTGACCAGCTCGCGCTCGCCCTGGAGGACGTGGATGAGCACGTTCCGCTGGCCGTCCACCGCGGTGGTGAACACCTCGGTGGCGCTGGCCGGGATAGTCGAGTTGCGGTGGATGATCTTCGAAACCAGCCCGCCCATGGTCTCGATGCCCAGTGAGAGGGGAGTAACGTCCAGCAGCAGCTTGCCCGCGACGTCGCCGCTGAGAATGCCGGCCTGCACGGCGGCGCCTAGAGCCACCACCTCGTCCGGGTTCAGATCGCTGTGCGGCCGCGCGCGGAAGAGTCTCTCCACCGCCTGGCGCACCAGCGGAATGCGCGTCGAGCCGCCCACCAGCACCACCTCGTCGATCTGCTCGACCGTCACCTGGGCATCGCGGATGCAGGCGCGACAGGGGCCGAGGGTGCGGTCCACGATGTCGGCGATGAGCCGCTCGAACTGCTCGCGCGTGAGTTCGCGCCGGTAGCGCCGGCCGCGCCAGGCGAACTCGATAGCGGTCGCCGGGACGAAGGACAGCCGCTCCTTCGCTTCGATGATGACCTGGCGAAGGCTCTGCACCGCTTCGCCAGTGCTGGATAGGTCTTCGCCCCACTCGGAGGCGATGTCCTCCAGCGCGATCCGGAGCAGGCGGTTGTCGATGTCGTCGCCGCCCAGGTGCGTGTCGCCGTTCGTGGCCAGGACCTCGAAGATGCCTTCGTGGATCTTCAGAATGGAGATATCGAAGGTGCCGCCGCCCAGGTCGTAGACGGCCACGATGCCTTCCTGGCGCTTGTCCAGGCCGTAGGCCAGCGAAGCCGCGGTAGGCTCGTTGACCAGCCGCAGCACCTCCAGGCCGGCGATGCGCCCGGCGTCCTTGGTGGCTTGCCGCTGCGCGTCGTTAAAATAAGCGGGCACGGTGATCACCGCCTGGGTGACCGGCTGGCCCAGGTAGGCCTCGGCGTTCCTCCTCAACTGCCGGAGGATGAGCGCAGAGATCTCCGGAGGCGTGAAGATCTTGTCGCCCAGCTTGAGCCGGATCACCGACTCGCTGCCCTCGGCCACGCGGAAGGGGAACAGCTTCAGTTCGTCCTGGATGTCGGCGACGCCGCGGCCCATGAGGCGCTTCACGGAGTAGACGGTGCGCCCGGGATCGTCGATGAGCTTGGCGCGGGCAGCGCTGCCCACCACGATCTCCGGCGGCAGGCCAGGGGCCTGCCCCACCCAGACCACGCTCGGCACCAGAGGGTTGCCGTCCTCGCGCGGGATGACCACTGGGCCGGTCAGGTCCATGAAGGCCACCAGGCTGTTGGTGGTCCCCAGGTCGATGCCCACCACGGGGGTCTTCTCAACGGCGCCGAAGTCGATCTGGAAGAGCGAGGACATGCTAGTCTCCGGCGAGCTGAAGCTCGCCGCGGCACGCTGAAGCGTGCGCCACGGGCGGCCTGAGCAGCGAGGACATGCTAGGGCGCGAGCTCCTTCTCGATCTGCTGGATGAGGTTCTCGACGTAGCGCCGGCGGCTCAGCACGGCGCGGATGTCCCGCAGAAGGGCCCGGTCGCCGGTGGCGTCGTGGCGGCGGTAGAGGTCTTCCAGCGCGCGGTCCGCCTCCGCGCGCAGGTCCACGAACCTCGCGTGCGCCTCCCGCACACGTGGGGCAGGCCCCCGGCCTGCCGACTCCTCCATCAGCTCGTTCAGCTCGAAGACCTCTTCGAGCAGCTCCGGCGGCACATCCTGGCGCTGCTTGTCCGCCGGCGCCTCGCCCAGTCCCGTGAGCAGGTACTCGGCGCGCGAGACCGGATCGCGCAGGGTGCGGTAAGCGTCGTTCAGGATGGCCGTGGCTTCGAGCGAATACCGCTGCTCGCGCGGCATGGCGCGGAAGAACAGATCGGGGTGGAGTTGCCGGCTGAGGTCGTAGAAACGGCGCTCCAATTCCGTCACATCCAGGCTGAAGGTCCGCTCGAAACCGAAGAAGCGGAAGTAGTCGGGGACGGGCTGCTGAAGGCTGTTGCAGAAGCGGCAGAACAGGCTCTCGGCGGCGGGCGTGCCGCAGTGCCAGCAGTGGTTTTCTTCCATCAGGTTGAAAAGGACGAGCCGCAGCCGCAGCTCTTCTGGGCGTTGGGGTTGTCGAAGGAGAAGCCGGAGTGCAGCAGCGACTCCTTGTAGTCCAGGGTCATGCCGTCCAGGTACAGGAGGCTCTTGGGGTCGATGAAGATCTTCACGTCGTTGAACTCGTAGACCTCATCGCTGGGCCGCGCGCGGGCTTCCAGCCGGAACAAGTAGCTCAAGCCCGAGCAGCCGCCGCCTTGCACGCCCAGCCGCAGGCCGCCCGCGGCGACGCCGTGTTTGGCGAACGCCTCTCTGATCTTCTCGATGGCCTTAGGTGTTACTTGGATCATGGCAATGGTTGTCCGCCTGCTTCTTCTTATAGTCCTCGATGGCGGCCTTGATGGCGTCCTCGGCCAGCACCGAGCAGTGGATCTTCACCGGGGGCAGGCTCAACTCGGTGGCGATGTCGGCGTTGCGGATCTCGAGGGCCTCGTCCAGGGTCTTGCCCTTGACCCACTCGGTCACCAGCGAGGAGCTGGCGATGGCGCTGCCGCAGCCGAAGGTCTTGAAGCGGGCGTCCTCGATGACGCCGCTCGCGGCATCGACCTTGATTTGCAGCTTGAGGACGTCGCCGCAGGCCGGCGCGCCGACCATACCCGTGCCCACCGCCGGGTCGTTCTTGTCGAGCGAGCCCACGTTGCGGGGCCGTTCGTAGTGCTCCAGAACCTTGTCCGAGTACGCCATGGTCGCCCCTCCTCAGTCCGCCGCCCAGTGGACCTTCTTGAGGTCCACGCCCTCCTTGGCCAGCTCGTAGAGCGGGGAAAGCTCGCGCAGCCGCGTGACCGCCTCGATGATGTGCTCGGCCACGTAATCGACCTCCTCCTCGGTGTTGAAGCGGCCCAGGCCGAAGCGGATCGAGGTATGCGCCAGCTCGTCGCCCACGCCCAGGGCCTTGAGCACGTAGCTGGGTTCCAGCGTGGCCGAGGTGCAGGCCGAGCCGCTGGAGACGGCCACGTCCTTGATCCCCATCAGCAGCGACTCGCCCTCGACATAGGCGAAACTCAGGTTGAGGTTGTTGGGCAGCCGGTGTTCCATGCTGCCGTTGATGTAGACCTCGTCAAGCCCGCCGAAGATGCGGTCCTTCAGCCGATCGCGCAGGCGGGCCAGCCGGACGGATTCCTCGGCCATCTCCTCGCGGCAGATGGCGCAGGCCGCGCCCAGGCCGACGATGCCGGTCACGTTCAGGGTGCCGGAGCGCATGCCGCGCTCGTGCCCGCCGCCGTCCATCTGCGAGGTGACCTGCACGCGCGGGTTCTTGCGGCGCACGTAGAGGGCGCCGATGCCCTTGGGTCCGTACATTTTGTGCCCGCTCAGGCTCATCAGGTCGATGCAGTCGCGGTTCACATCCACGGGGACCTTGCCTACGGACTGGGTGGCGTCGGTGTGGAACAGCACGCCGCGCTCGCGGGCGAGCTGGCCGATTTCGCGGATGGGCTGGAGCACGCCGATCTCATTGTTGGCGTGCATGATGCTGACCAGGATGGTCTGGGCGGTGATGGCCTCGCGGAGCTGGTCCAAGTCGATCAGCCCGCTGGGCTGGACGGGCAGGAAGGTGACCTGGAAGCCGCGCTTTTGGAGTTTCTTGCCAGTGTCGAGCACCGCCTTGTGCTCGGTGGCCACGGTGATGATGTGGTTGCCCTTCTCGGCGTACATCTCGGCCACACCCTTGATGGCCAGGTTGTCCGACTCGGTGCCGCCGCTGGTGAAGATGATCTCCTCGGGGGTGGCGCCGATCAGCTCGGCGATCTGCCGGCGCGCCTTGTCCACCGCTTCCTTGGCCTCCCACCCGAAGGAGTGGCTGCGGCTGGCGGCGTTGCCGAACTTCTGGGTGAAGTATGGCAGCATGGCCTCGAGCACGCGCGGGTCCACCGGCGTGGTGGCGTGATAGTCCATGTAGATCGGCGTCTTCATCGGTCCTTCCCGGCGCTCAATACCTGGAGACGTTCCACGCGCTTCGGTTCCTCCTGCATCTCCGATATGGTGATGCTGTCCAGCACCTGTAGGATTCGGAGCTGGATCTGGCGCAGTGGCTTCCGCACGCTGCACCGGCCGGAATGGCCACAGTCCCCCGCTCGCGCCGAGCAGGAGGTCAGGATGGTGGGCCCGTCGATGGCGCGGATGACCTCCAGGGCGGTGACGGTGCGGGGATCACGGGCCAGCTTGTAGCCGCCGTTCGTGCCGTAGGTGGCCTCCAGCAGCCCCTGGCGGGCCAGCTTCTGGAGCACCTTGGCCAGCAGGGGCAGCGGGATGCCGTAGCGCTGGGCGATCTCCTTGGCGCTGGAGGAGCGGCGGCCGGCCAGGTGCGTGGCGGCGATCAGGCCGTAATCGGCCTTTTTGGTCAGGCGGAGCATATAGGACCATTCCGGTCCACTATCTACTCTAGCGCAGCCGGGAGGCGCTGTCAAATGCGCGGCCCGGCCAGCCGGCCTGGGGGCCGGCTGCGGGCGAGGGCGCCCGCCCCACAGGCGCGGCCAAAATTGGCTTCGTTTCGCAGTTTTTTTCTACCGCATTGATTCCACGGGGCTTACGGGTCGGCGTCGAGTCGGTTTGGGCACGGCCCGGCATGGCTGTAACCAGGGTACGGGCGGTGGGGTGTGGGCCGCGGGTTGTGGGCGTGGAAGTCATTGCAGAGGCGGGGGAAAGAGAACCGGGAGGGTGGTGATGGGGCCGCGGGCGAACTGGCGGGGCCAGGCTGAAGCCGCCGGAACATCGCCGGCGCACATAGCGGCTGCGTCGTTGGAGCGACAGTCGGGCGCGACTGGTCCAGTGCGTAGCGAGGCGGAGAAGCAAGCGGCGCCGCAGCGGTGCGAGCTGCACTTTGGTGAAGTCGGTCTCGGGTACCCGACGGGGGCAGACAACGGGAGCATTGGTGCCGACCTTGCCAGGGAGCGCCGCTCCACAGATGGGGAGACATGGCGCTCCCTGACACGTCGAGGCTGCTGCGCCTGCACCATCGGGCAGAGCGATTCTATGCCTGGTGGTGCGCCGCCTGCCAGCGGCGTTCGCGATCTGTCAGGCGACCGTGTACACTGGGATCAGGTTGCCGACGGTTCTTCGGTCCGGACCATATCGCTTCTTCTTCTACTCGGCGGACCGAGAGGAAGCGCCCCACGTCCATGTGGAGCGGGAAGGGCACGGAGCCAAGCTTTGGTTGGAGCCGGTCCGTCTCGAGAGGAGCCGCGGCTTCGGCCGAGCGGAGATTCGACGGATAGAGGGACTTGTCGCGGACAAGGCGGCTTTCTTGTTGAGGGCATGGCATGAGTACTTTGGTGACTGAACTCGAGGAGGCGACGGCCGAGGATGTGAGCGCAAGCGATGACGCTCTAGTTGTGGATCTGGCCGATGGCAGGACGATCACGGTGCCGTTGGCCTGGTTTCCACGGTTGGCGCACGGGACACCGACGGAGCGGGCGAACTGGCGCCTGATTGGGAGAGGCGAGGGGATCCACTGGCCGGATTTGGATGAGGATATCAGCGTGGAGAGCCTTCTGGCGGGGCGGAGGTCCGGCGAGACGCAGGAGTCTCTTCGGCGGTGGCTCCAGGGCCGGAGGGTGGCCGGCTGACCAGCCGCCGCGGGCGACCGAAGCGTGCGCCACTGGGGGTGCGTGGCGTGGAGGCGCGACGTGGCAGCGATTACGGGCGGAGGCGCGAACACTCGACCTCGACCAGGAGGACCTCCGCACCGGACACCGTGGAGCCTATCGTGGCCACGCCACGCAGCAGGTTTCCTCCGGCGAAGGTCAACCCAAAGCTTCTGATCGTCACCGAGCCGAGTTCGTAACCCCGCGGCCCCGACCACCACAGCTCCGAGTACCCGCTGCTCTCCCGGCCGTCCACAACAATCACCCACCCCTCCCCCGGTCGTTCGGCGTGGTAGGCCAAGTGCCGGCTGTCCGGGCTTAAGAGAATGGGCCCGAGCCTCTTATACGCCTTGCCTTCGATTCCATCCACGACCAGTTTCCACTTGTCGCCCGGGGGAGCGACGTGGGCGAACTGTCTGCTGTCGGGACTGAAATGGAGGGTCCCGCCCGAGGCTTGATACGTGGCAGTTTCCCGCTCGTCGAGAACGACAGCCCAGCTCTTGCCGCGCTTCGCCCAATAGGCCCGGCGTTTGCCGTCCGGGCTAAACACCAACTGCTCTACGTCGTCATAGTGCGTGCCTTCCACGCCGTTCACCGCCACCCGCCATTTGCCGCCCTTCTTCACTACCCCTCTAGTATTACTCCGTTAGGTATTGACAAAACGAAAAAGACCTGTTATGTTTGGGCG
>CAZIRH010000024.1:0-22002 GCA_964541065.1 uncultured Solibacteraceae bacterium | reverse complement strand
GATTCGATGTAACCGGACAAGGCGCTGACGTGGCTCAGCGTGCCGGTCTTGGCCCGCACCCGCCGCGCCTCCGGGTTGCCGTCAAAGCGGTTGGCCAGCGTGCCATCCTCGCCGCCGATGGGCAGCAGCGACACCCAGGCCTCGCGCTGCAGCGAGCGATCCAAATGCCGCAGCAGCTTCACCACCGTGGCCGGCGCCACCAGGTTCAAGCGCGACAATCCCGAGCCGTCCTCGAAGCGGTAGCTGGCCTCCTCGAGGCCGGCTTCCGTCAAAAACTGGCGCATTTCTTCCAGCCCTGCCTCGCGGGTGCCGATGTTGCGCCGCGCTCGCCCCACCTCGCGCAACACCAGCTCGGCGTGCAGGTTCTGGCTGACCTTGTCGATCACGCGCAGCAGTTCGGCCAGCGGCGGCGAGGCGCGCCGAGCCAGTTCAACCCCGCCGCTCGCGGCTGGTCCGGTGTCGCTGGTGAGGTCCGCCACCTCATTGGCGAACCGGTGACGGGCCTTCGGCCCGCCGCCGATGGCGACGCCCCGGCGCAGGAGGGCCTCATAGAGGGCCGTGGCCGCGTACAGCGCGGGATCATCGACGGCCAGCGGCAGGGGCGTTTCACCGGAGCTCTCCGCCGAGACTGTGCCCCACAGCCGCAACTGGTGCGAGCCGGCCAAGCGTTCGAGGCGGATCCGGCGCTGAGCGCCGGGAAGGGCCTGGATGCGGTTGTCGATCACGTAGTACTCGAGCCGGGGCGAGAGAAGCACCTGCGGCGGCAGGCCGGCCCGGGGCGGCGGTCCAACGCTCAAGGTGAGAGAGTTGTCGTTGAGAGTGAGTGCGCTGACCGGCGCGCCATACTCCCAGATCGTGTCGTCCTGCACCCAGCCCTGGGGATAGGGCTCCCAAACGTAAGCCGTGTCGTCACCCACGATGTCGCCGTCGATGCGCCGCACGCCCCGCGCCGCCACCTGTTCGGCCAGCGCCTCGAGGGCCGCCAGCGGCTCGCCCACTGGAGCGTCCTTCTGATAGGGGGTCGCGCGCCCCGACAGGCTGGGGTCGCCCCCGCCCACCAGTCGCAGGTCACCCGCGACGCGGCCAGCGCCGTCCGGGGCGCGGTCCGCCGTCACCACGGTCTGGAACCGGTAGTCCGGCCCCAGCCGCAGCAAGGCCAGCGCCGTGGTGAACAACTTGGTGTTCGAGGCCGGCACAAACAGCCGCTCGGCGTTGTGCCGGGCGAGGACTTGGTCCGTGTCCAGCTCCACGACCTGGATTCCCCAGAAGCAGCGCTGGGCCGTGGCTGTCGAGTCCAGCAGCGCCAGAATCCGCTCCTCGAGCGTCTGCGCCAGGGCAGCCTGGCAGATCAACAACAGCAGCAACCGTCCCATGGAATTCGGATTATACCCGGCCGGGGCTATACTGGGGGCGTGGCGGCTAGAGTCGCGTCCACCCTGCTGCTGGCAGTCGGGCTGCTGTGCGGGCAGGGCCCTTACGGCACCAGTGCCAGGCCCACGGCTGCCGACTATCCCATCCACGCTCAGATGGGCGAGGCCTGGCTGGGCGCCGACTATCACGTCCGCAGCGTGCTGGCGCGCGGCCAGAGCATCATGGTTCAGGACTACTTGGTGGTCGAAGTGGCCTTGTATCCGCCCCCCGGCAAATCGCTCGCCGTCTCCGCCGGCCAGTTCACCCTGCGCCTCAACGGCAAGAAGCAACTGCTGCACGCCCAGGCGCCGGGGTTTGTCGCCGCTGCCCTGAAATACCCGGACTGGGAGCGGCGGCCCACGTTGGTCGCTACGGGCAGCGTCGGAAATGCCGGCGTGATCATCGGCCGGCCGGAACAGACGGAGCGATTCCCCGACGACAATCGTCCCACCCGAACCCGCCTGCCCGCGCCGCCCAGAGCGCCCGCGCCCGAGAATCCCAGCGGCCTGGATAAGGAGGAACCGCCGAAGCCCGAAGAACTCGTGGTGGAGGCGGCCCTGCCGGGCGGCGAGTTCAAGGGGACCGTGAGCGGCTACCTGTACTTCGCTTACAAGGGCAAGACGAAATCCATCCGCACCCTCGAGTTGCTCTACGAGGGTCCCGCGGGCGCCGCCGCCCTGCGCCTGCTGCCCTGAGGCGGCTCAGCCTTCCGCCGCCATAAGCTTGGTCTCCGCCCAGATCAGCAGCAGCAACAGGAGCACCATCAGCGTGCCCAGCAGAGGCAGCAGCATGACCACCCGGATACCCCACAGGCTGGTGAAGAGTCCGAGCGACCAGGGCGCCAGCAACCCTCCGGTCAGCGCCAGCGAGAACAGGCCGTTGAACAAGCCGGGATGGTAGTAAGGGAAGCGCCCGCCGATCTTCTCCACCACCAGCGGGTAGATGGGAGCGAACCCGGCGCCCACCAGCAGGATCCCCACTACGGCGCCGAACACGTTGTCGGTCGAGATCAGCAGCGTGCATCCGAAGATGGCCGCCAGCACGCTCCCTGTCAGCAGCCGTGCGTGGCTCACCCGCGGCAGCACCAGCAGCGCCGCGATCCGCCCCACCAGCAGCGCCAGCCAGTAGACCGCCAGCAGCACCAGCGACGTCTCGGGATTGACCCCCAACCTCTGGATCAGGAACAGCGCCAGCCAGCCCGCGATCGACCACTCGTTGCCGAACTGAAAGAACAGCAGCAGCGTCAGCAGCACCGCCGCCGGGCTCTGGAAGTCCTTGAACACCCCCCGCAGCGAAGGATGCCGCAGCGCGGCGCTCTCCGGGGAGGCCGACCGCACATACAGCACGATGAAGTACCCGGGAAACAACGCCAGGAGGATCAGGATGCTGGGGACCGTGTAGACGTAGAACGTCCCCGCCACCAGCAGGGCCGTCACCAGGCAGCCCAGCCCGAAAAAGGTGCCCGCCAGCACGATGGTGGCCGCCGAGTCGTGCCGGTAAGCGGGCGAGATCGCGTGGAAGGTGCCCGTGTTGAGCAGGCCGGTGCCGCAGCCCAGGAGCAGAACGCCTGCCATCCGCCACCACGGCCCGGCGGCCGGGGGACCCACCGCCAGCAGCAGCAAGGCCCCGCAGGCCATGCTCGAAGCCAGCACCAGCAGGAACGAGATGCTCTTCCTCGGGACCAGCCAGCCCGACAACCCGATCGAGGCCAGGATGCCGAAGTTCAGGCTGAGGAAGTAGTTGCCGACGACGATGAAGTCCTCGGTCAGGTGGTGCCGCCAGGCCGGCAGAATGGCGCCCAGGAAAGAGAACAGGACACCGGAGAGGAAGAACCCGGCCAAGGCCCTCCTGACCTGAGGCGTGTGGAGCGCCTGCTGGGCGTGCGCTGCGCCGACTGCCTCGCCCGTGCCTGGAGCCACCCTGGTATTGTAACGCTTCGCTGGCGAAGATCCCTCCAGAATCCTGTAGGGTAAGGTGGCGGGCGTATCCGGAAATCGGAAGCGCTCGGAGCTAACCCACGGATTCTGTGGGACTTGGGTTTGGTAGACAGATTGCTCTCCTCCGACTGGGGCCAGGAGAGGTTCTTATTCGCTGGTGGGGGTTGCCTCTACGCCCCGACTGCCAACACCCCGCGTCCAGGCGGGGTTTTTCTTTGGTCCTTCCCTCAGATCGCTGCTAGACTAGTCTGCTTATTCGCGCCATGGGGAGCATGTACGCCCGCTGGATCCAAGCCTGGGAGAGCCGCCTGGCGCGCCGGGACACCAACCGGGTTGTGCGGCCTTTCGAATGGGGCCTGGAGTGGCTGGGTCTGGCGGGAGGCGGCGAGGATCCTGGCGCTCGCATCCGCGAGTACGTCAACCTGGCTCTGGGGGACTCGGAAGCCTTCTTCTCCTGCCGTCGCCCGGAAGACTACCGTCTCGACGATGGCCACCTGACCTTCGCCAGCCCGCTCGCGAGCCCGTACCCGGAGAACAACCTGGTCCACGCGGACTTCTTCCCGGCCCGCCAGCGCCGCCGCGCGGTCGTGGTGCTGCCTCAGTGGAACGCCGGTGTCACCGGGCACGCCGGGCTATGCAGGTTGCTGAACAGGTTCGGGATCTGCGCCCTGCGTTTGAGTCTGCCCTATCATGGCCGCCGCATGCCGTCGGAACTGGACCGCGCCGACTACCACGTCTCCAGCAACATCGGCCGCACCATCCACGCCTGCCGCCAGTCCATTGTTGACACCCGGGCTTGCCTGGACTGGCTGGAGATGCAGGGCTACCGCCGGCTGGGCGTGCTGGGAACCAGCCTGGGAGCCGCCATGGCGTGCATCGCGGCAGCCCACGATGCGCGGGTGCGTGCCGGCGTGTACAACCACTTCTCGACCTATTTCGGCGACGTGATCTGGACGGGGCTCTCGACACGCCACGTGCGCCAGGGCCTGGAGGGGCACGTAACTCAAGATGAGTTGCGCGAGTACTGGAAGGCGATCAGCCCGGTCGTCTATGTTCCCCGCTTCGTGGGCCGGAACGTGCCCAGTCTTCTGATTCGCGGCCGGTACGACACCACCTTCCTGCCCGAGTTCGCCGGGCAGTTCGCCGGCCTGTTCCGCGCGCACGGCCTGCCGCACCGGGTGTTGGTGCTGCCCTGCGCGCACTACACGACCGGCGAGTTCCCCTTCAAGTGGCTGGCCGGCCTGGCCATGTGCCGGTTCCTGGCGAAGCACCTGTGAACGCCACCTCCACCACCCCCTTGCCCCAGACCGTCTGCCGGCCGACGCCGGTCCAGCGGGCGGCGCGGAGGTAGGGGAGAAACTCGGCCAGGTCACCCTCGTACTCGGCTTCGCCGACGAAGCCGCCGAGCGGGTCCTGGCGCGGCAGTTTTGAGCCGGCCCGCCTCAGGCCTGCGACGGCGCTTGCTTTTGTATATTCAAACCAGATACACTCGATCAGTGGGCCCGTTCACCTTCGAGTGGGATGAAGCCAATGTTGACCACATCGCGGTCCACCGGTTTTCTCCCGAGGAAGTCGAGGAGGTCTTCGCGGAAGGCTGTGACATCCGCCGGACCCGGGACGGCCGATATCCGGCCTACGGACGGACCTGCGGCGGGCGGATGACCTTGGTGGTTTTTCATCGCCGGCCCGGCCGGCATATCCGGGTGATTACCGCTCGCGAGATGAGCGAGAAGGAGCGGCGCCAATACCGCCGCTGATGACATGCCGAAAAACTTGAAATCTGCAACCGAAGTGCCGGACTTCGCCAACGACGAGGAGGCGGCGAACTGGTTTGACACGCACGACATCAGCGGGGTCTGGGATCAGCTTCAGCCCGCGCGGCCCGTCAAGCTGCCTCTGGAGCAGGTGCGGTCCATCCGCGAGCGGTACCGGCGGCGCGTGAAGACCGCCATTTCTCTCCGTCTTGAGCCCGAGCAGATCGCGATGGCCAGGCGCATCGCCGCGCGCAAGTCCATCGGGTACCAGACCCAGCTTCGTCTGTGGATCGTCGAAGGCATCCGTCGCGAGGCGCCCGCCCGGTAGCCTCACTCGCGGACCACCTCCACTACTCCCTTGCCCCAGACGGTCTGCCGGCCGACGCCGGTCCAGCGGGCGGCGCGGAGGTAGGGGAGAAACTCGGCCAGGTCACCCTCGTACTCGGCTTCGCCCACGAAGCCGCCCAAGGGGTGGCGGCGGCCGGTCTTGGCCGAGAGGCGGTCGGCTTCGCTGTGGCGCAACTCGCAGCGCGTCATGCGCACCCCGGCGGCGCGCTCGCCGAAGGCCTTAAAGTCGATCTCCAGCGGCCCCGGCCCGTAGAGCGCGCGCAGCGTGCTCAGCCGGTCTCGGATGCGCGCCAGGAGAATCGGGAACTCCGGCCGCCGGGCCAGTTCCTGGCCGTGCTTGAGCTCAGTCGGAGTCACGAAGCGCACCACCACGCGCGAGACCGGCTCCGGGCCCGGGCCCAGGTCGAGCGCCATCGGTGTCTCATCCGCCCCGAGGAGTTCCGCACGCCCCCGCCCCGGCCCCAGCCCCGCGTGCGCCAGTTCAGCGAACGCCTTGACGAAGTAATCGACCGGCGGGTCCTTCGTATCGAACAGATGCACGTCGAAGTGGAAGGCCCCGCCGGGCTGGACGGTGCGACCATCCAGGTGCGCGGCGCGAAACACGAAGGGGCGGGGCCAATCGGCCAGGCCGCTCGGTCCGCGGCCGGCCGCGAAAGGCGCGAAAATCCGCGCAAAAACATCAGGCGAGGCGATCCGCCTGAGAATCGTGCCGAACGCGCCCCTTACGATGTTGCCCGACTTGCCGGGCGGGAAGTGCACCCGGTCGCGCGCCGCGAAGTGAAAGCGCAACGCGAGGAGTTCGAACGTCAGCGCCTCAGAAATTGATCTTCGCTCCCAACTGGATCTGGCGCGCGTAGCTGACCACGGTGTTCCGGATGCGCCCGAAGATGGTCGAAGTCAGCGTCGTCGTAGGGAACCCGAAGGAAGGCGTGTTGGTCAGGTTGGTGATGTCGGCGCGCAGCTCCAAGTGCATGCCTTCTCGCACACTGCCCAGCGAAACGCGCTTGAGCACACTGGCGGCCATGGTGTAGAAGCCCGGCCCGTCGATGGTATTGCGCCCCGAACTGCCGAGCTCACCCGCAACAGGAGCGGAGAACATGGCCCGCTGGCCGGCGTCGAGGAACCACTTGTAGCCGCTGGCCGCGTCGTCGAAGACCTTGGCCATGCCCTGGGAGCAACCGGTGCAGTTGGCCAGCGACTGCACCACGCTCGAGAAAGTGTATGCGCCCGAGTAAATGGCGAGCGGCCGGCCGGAAGTCAGCCGCATGTATCCGGCCACCTGCCAGCCGCCGATCACGTGGTCCAGAGCGGCGGGCACAGCGGACCCCCACGCGCGCCCCTTGCCGACGGGCAGCTCCCACAACCAGCTCATTTGCCAGGCGTGTGTACGGTCGAAGTCGCTGCGGCCGTAATTGAGCTTGCGATTGTTGATGTCGAAGGGCGTCGAGGAGGCCGACTGCGAGCTGCCGGTGGACACGCGGGTGAAGATCGGGTCGAACGAGCGGGTATCCAGCGACTTTGACCAGGTGTAACTCACCTGGTAGGAGACGCCGCGGGAGATGCGGCGCTCCACCTGCAACTCCAGGGCGTGGTAGGTAGAGAAATCGTTCGAGTCGATCACGTAGACGCCGCCGCCGAACTGTGGAAACGGCCAAAACACGTACGGACCGGCGCCGGAGAGGTCCGTCACGGACCGCCCGCCCTGAAGCCGTGCGGCGATCGAGGAGGCCACCGCCGCCACTGAATTCAGCGCCAGGTCCGAGCTGTAAAGCCGGCGCACCATCTGCGAGCCCGTCTCGGTGGCGCTGCGCCGCGAATCGGCCTGGAGCCAGGCGTTGATCAACGGTGACTCCCCGCCGGCCTTGACGGCCCTAAAGGCATCCAGGAAGCCGTTGCGGAAGATCTCGGCCTGGTTGACGTTGTAAGCGCCGTACAAGCTGTAAGCCCGCCGCCCGATGTAGCTCACGTCCAGAACGGTGCGCGGCGCGATCTCGCGCTGGATGCTGAGGCTCCACATGTGGGTGGTAGGTGTGCCGGTGTCTGGATCGACGACTGTGACGTTGCTCGAGGAAAACGGGATCGGCTGCGCCAGGTCACTGGGCCGGCTGCTGGGCGGGGACAGCCGCGGCACATTGGGCAGCCGGCCGCCGCCCTGCCCGAACTCAGTGTTGGTGATGGCCAAGGTGGTGCCGGGCAGGTTGGGGAAGATGGCCGAGGAGAGGCCGAAGGTGGCCATGCGGTCGAAGGCCAGGCGGTAGTTGGCGCGCAAGGAGGTCTTCCCCGCCCCGGTGGGATCCCAGGCGAGGCCGAGCGAGGGACCCAAGTTGCGCCAAGTGTCCTTGTACAGCGGCCCCGACGCCCACTTCACCGTGGTCGAGGGCGCCGCGCCCACCGTCATCAGCTTGTCGGGCGCTTTGAGGCGCCCGTCGGGAGTGCGCGGCGAGAGCTTCGCCTCCCAGCGCAGCCCCAGGTCCACGGTGAGGTTCCGGCGCACTTTCCAGGTGTCCTGGAGGTACAAGTCATATTCCGGGAAGCGGGCGTCGAAATCGTAGACACCCTCGAGGAACTTGTCACCCTTGCTGGCGAAGCCGCGAGCCGTGGTGCCCACGCGCCCCAGCAGGAAGTTGATGTGGCTCTGGACGGCGGGCCGGTCGTAAGTGGTGTTGATGTCGGTGGGGATGCCGAAGGTGGCCGGATCCACGGTGTTGACGCCGGTCGAGAAGTTGAGGGTCTGCACGGCGTTATAGCCCGCAATCGAGCCCCGCTCATCCACGTGCTGCTGGAGGCGAATGTTGCCGCCGAACTTGAAGGCGTGCGCCCCGCGGAACCAGCCCAGATTCTCGACCACCTGCCAGGTCCGCAGAGTCCTCAGGTTGCCCCAGTCGTGCTGGGTGGTGGTGTCCACCGGCCCGGCCATGGAGATCTTGCCCAGGTCGGCCATGGGGCTCAGGAAATTGAAGGTGAACTTGTTCAAACCCACCACCAGCTCGTTGGTCACGCTGGGCGTGGGATTCCAGCGCCAGTTGATGGCCAGGTTTTTGGGTGAACGCTCGGTGTTCACGAAGCAGTTCATGCCGGGGAAAATGGGCTGGCCGGCGTTGGCGCTGTCGCAGACGGTATCCTGCCGGCCGAAAGCGATGCGCGCAAACACGGTGTTGCGGTCGTTGAGCACGTGGTCGATCTTGAACACCACATCGTGCTGGCGTTCCCGTTCCGGCGTGCTGAAGATGAACGAGGCCGTGTTCAGGCCATCGCCGCCGGTGAAGTTGTTGGGCAGCGGGGTCTCGGCCAGCATGGCCTGAATGGTCTGGTCCAGCCCGATGCGCTGGGGATCGCTGGCGGCCACGCTGTACGTCCCGATGCTCAAGCCGGGCACCACGTTGCCGCTGAGGTCCACGGAGGCTCCGGGGGCGCCCGCCGGGGTGTTGCGCCCGCCCTTGACGTACCGCAAGATGCCCTTGCGGGCCTCCGCGGTGTAGACAGTGCGGGTGACGGTGTTGGTCTGGTTGGCCATCAGCCGCTGCACATTGGCGAAAAAGAAGGTCCGGTTCTTGACGATCGGGCCCCCGATGCTGCCACCGAAGATGTTCTGGACAAACTTGCGCTTGCCCAGCGGCGGCTGGCTCATGTTGTACTCCCACTCGTTGGCGTTCAGCCGAGGTGTACGGTAGAACCAGAAACCGCCTCCGTGCCACTCGTTGGAGCCGGAGCGCGTGATCATGGCCACCTGCGCTCCGCTGTTGCGGCCCACCTCCGCGGTGGGGTTGCTGGTGATGATGCGGAACTCCGCCAGCATGTCCGGGTTGGGCCGCAGCGGCGAGAAGTTTGAGCCTCCGGCGCTGGTCTCGTTGATGTCGATGCCGTCCAGGGTGAAGTTCCAGGCGCGGTCGCGCGCCCCGTGCACGTGCACGCCGCCGCCGGTGTTGGCGCCCCCCACCACGCCCGGCTGGAGGTAGACCAGATCCAGCGGGTTGCGCCCGCGCGTGCCCACGATGGGCAGATCGCGGATGACGCGCTCGGGGTACAGGTTGCCGTAGTTGCCCGAGGTCGAGGTCTGGACCGTCTCAGCGGCCCCGCTCACCTCGATGCTCTCGGTCAGCGCGCCCACCTCCAGACGCACGTTCACGGTGGTGGGCTGGCCGATGGTCACCTCGTTGGCCTTCGAGACGGACTTCTTGAAACCGGCGGCTTCTACGGTGATTGTGTAGTTGCCTGACTGGACGGCTTCAAAAACGTAGGCGCCCGCCTCCGAGGTCTTCATCGTGAAGGTGACCCCGGTGGCCTCGTTGGTCAACTGGACCGTAGCTGCGGGGACCGCCGCCCCGGTGGGGTCGTGGACCACCCCCAGGACGCGCGAGGTGGTGCCCTGGCCGTAGAGGCCGAGCGCCAGCCAGAAGAGACAGACTGCAAACGTGGGAAACCTGAAGCGTTTCATACGCGGGATGGTACCACAGACCGCCCCGCGCGGGGGGCGGTTACGACACAGGCAGGAATGCCTGTGCCACGGTGGAACAGGCATTCCTGCCTGTTGGTCAGAAGCTGAAGCCGATGCCGCCCAGCGGCGTGAAGTCGTGCACCCAGCCCTTGATCTTGGCGCCCGGCACGGGGGTGATGACGACTCTGGGCACCGGGGTGATGTAGTCGCGGAACTCCGCTCGCAGGAACACGTGCTGCGCCAGCTTCACCTGGATGCCGCCGCCGGCCGTCAGCAGGCCCTTCACCTCGGAGGTCTTGGTCAGGATGGCGAAGCTGCTGAGCGGCTGATAGGCGTGCTCTTTGCCCGTGCCCCGGTAGTACCGGACGCCGCCGCCGACGGCAGCGAACGGGCGCACGGGCGCGTCCCGATTGCGGCCGAAGATCAACAGGTCGTAGTGCACTGCGTGCGACATCCCGCTGAAGGTCACCTCGGTGCCGCCCGAGGAGAGCTTCAGGTCGCCGAAGCGGTACAGGTAGCGGAACTCGCCGCTCACGTACTCGTACAGGCTGTGACCGGCAAAGGCGCCCGCCGCCGCGCCGGGCTTGAAGCCGGTTTCGGCGGTGCCGGCGGCGTTGGTGATTGTCAGACCCTTAGCGACGCCGTAGCCTGCCGTGCCTCCGAGGTAACCGCGCTGCGCCAGGCAGGCCGGCAAGAGCGCGGATGCGAGAAGGAGCCCTCCGAACGCTCTCATGCCGGGTCCCCTACTTGACCACCCGCACGTTCAGCGTCGTGGACGTGCCGCCTTGTGTGATCTTGAGCGGCACCTCCCAACCGAGCGGCGCCCAGTAGGGCACATAGGCGTTGATCTGGTAGACTCCGACCTGCCCGGGTACCAGACCCGCGTATCCGATGCCGAGCGGTTCCCCGCCCAGTGTCACCTCCGGCTGGATCAGGGCTTGCGCCAGAGGATCGGATGGCGCCCCGTATCCCGGCGCCACCTGTGGGCTGGTGACCCCGAGGCCGGTGGCGTAAATGACGATCCAGTCCTCGGGATGGATCGGATTGGACGGCGTCACCAGCTCGCCGTTGACGGCCCGCACCACCGTGGGAATAGCCGCAGTGGTGCGGAAGACGCTGGGCGCCGCCGGCAGCACCGTGAAGGTGAGGTTGTTGCTGACCCCGGCCGGCGAGCGCAGGGTCATGACCGCGTCCCCAGCCAGCAGGAACGGCAACTGCGCGTTGATCTGGGTGCCCGAGATCAGCGACAGGGGGATGGGGATGCCGTTCACCGTGAGGCAGCTCTCGCCCAGGATAGTGGGCAACGGGATGCCGCTGGTGGCGTACTGCGACAGGCTCAGGTTGGTGCCCGCGACGCTCACCAGCGCGCCCGGCGCCACGTTGTCCGAGCCATCTGCCAGGTTCGTGACGCGCTCCAGCCGGGGCTCGGAGAGGGCGGCGTCGTAGTTCCAGGGCAGGATGATGTAGCCCGAGGTGGTCAGCGAGATGAGGGCCACGCGGTTGGGCAGGGGCAGCAGCGTGCGCGTGAAATGCGGGCCAAGCGTGATGGTTGTGGTCGTGGCGGGCTTGCACAACGTTTGACCAAACACTTCTTGGCACTCCTCGGGGCTAGTGGCGGTGGTCGATTGCACCAGCAGCGGCGCCTCGATCATGCGGGTGGGCCGGATGCGGGTGTCCTTGCCGAACTCGACCTTCTCGATGACTCCCGGATTGGCCGCAGACAGCGCCGTGGTGCGCACGCCGTAGTTGTCGAACATGGCGAACCCCGAAGTCTGGCCGGTGTCCGTCGGAAAGTCCTGCACGCGCACCAGGGAGGAGTTCAGCAGGTATTTGTCTACGACGAAGCGGTTATCGCTGAGCGCCGCATAGGCGCCGGAAAGCTTGTCGAAATCCTTGCGCGAGGCGAAGAAGGTGTCGTTGGTGGCATCGTAGCCCATCACGTTCCCGTCCGGGCGCACGATCAAGATCTTGAGGCCCGACTGCGAGGTCACCAAGGTCGTCCCGGTCTGGTCCGTGGGGATCTCGTTCTTCCAGACGCCCAGGTTGGGCAATGCGATGGCGAAGGCGTTGCCCAGGTCGATGCGATCAATGGTGTTGTGAGGCCCGGCCACGCGCGAGAAGGCCAGCAGAGCGTTGGCCGAGCAGGCGATGGAACGCGGGTAGTGCCCCGGCGGGAAGGCGACAAAGCCGATGGACCGCATGTTTTCCAGATCGTAGACGTAGGCGATCTGCGAGTCGTCGTTGCCCACCAGCAGGTACTGCCGGTCGTAAGTCATGGCCAGTTGCATGGGCGTGTTCCCGGTGCGGAAGGTGGCCACGTGATTGTAGTTGGCGGCGTCGATGACCAGCACCTCGTTGCGGTCCTGCCGCAGGATGTAGAAGCGGTTCCGCACCGGGTCGGCCAGCAGGTCCACCAGCGCTCCCGGAATGTTCACGATGGTGCCGCGCTGGTCCGGCTCGCGATTGTTAATCAGCACCCGGACTGATGGAGGCAGGTTGACGCCGGCCCGGGAAGTGATCTCGATCTTGGCGGTCACCGTGCCCCGGTAGTTCTGGAAGAAGCTCGGATCCACCGTCACCTTCACCTTGGCGGGAGTGACACCCGAAGCCTGCGAGAGGGCCAACCCGCGGGCCAACTCGGGGGGGGTCACGGCCAGGCTGAAGTCGGTCTGGCCCCCGCCCGGATCGACGATCTCGAGCTCCTGGGTGGAGGTGCGGCGGTCGCAGAAGTTGCCGCGGAAAACCACGTCCTCCTGTTTGGCGACGACCCGCGGGGTCTGCGCCAGCGCTCCCACCGGCAGGACGGTCACCCCGCTGTCGGAGACCGCGTAGAGCACGCTGCCGTCCGCGTTCAGGACGGCTTTGCCGCCCAGGTGCTCCGGCAGGCTCAGGCGCTCGCGGATGGTCAGGTTGTCGGCATCGGTGATCAGCAGCACGCGCACGCTGGTGGCAGCCGCGGCCTTCTGATCGATCTGGGCATACGCCGTGCCGTAAGGCCCTTTCTTCGAGTCGATGGCCAGGCCGCCGATGTTGAACCTGCCGGAGGCGTCGCGGAACTGCGCCAGCAGGACGCGCCCCCTCAGGAACAGTCCCCAACCGGTCAGGCACACCGAGCCGTCATAGTTGACAGCCATGGCGCGGGGGCCCAGCGGCGGCGAACTCGTCCAGTAGGTGGCCTCGACGGTCTTGGCGGCGACGTTGTAGCGGAAGATGACCTCCTGGTCCTCCTTCTGGCCCACCTCGGCGATGCCCCAAACGAACTGGAGGTCGCCGGATGGGGCCACCGACGCCCGGGTGATCTCCGGCGGATGCGTGGCCCAGTCCACGGGCAGGAACTTGCCCGTCACGTCGGCCACGGTATCGATCGTCTCCAGGGTGCCGGGCCCGGGGTCGAGCAACTGGAAATCCTTCATCGTGGCGATGAAGGCCTTGTTGTCTGCGCCGAAGCCCACCCCCACCGGCGCGGAGCCCAACGTCAGCGTGCGCTTGACGTCGTACTGCACGTCGTAGATGGTGATGATGTTCGACCAAGTGGTGGGCTCTTCGGAGTTGCGGTAGTGGGACACCACCAGGAACCGGCCGTCGGGGGACAGAGACACCGAAGCGGGGTAGGGCGCCACGTTGAAGGACCTGTTGCTCAAGACCGTCTTGGTGGCCGTGGAGATGACGTCCACGCGGTTGCCCGTCATGTTGGCGACGTACAGCAACCCGCGCTTCTCGTCCAAAGCCACGTCGGCAGCGTGCCCTCCGATCGGGACCACCGTGCCGAAGGTGCCCGCCAGGGCCGGCGAGGCCAGCAGGCAAGCGGCCAAGCCGCGGTACAACCACCGGCGGAGCGGCCGGAAGCTGGGATTCCGGTAGGACAGACGAAGCCTCATGTGTTTACCCTAGGGTCCTTATCTGTAAGGTGTACCATTACGGAAGTCCTTGTCAAGACTGAACCTGGGCAGCGCAGCGGTATTGTCGAAAGTTAACCCGGGCCGCTACCGTGGCGGCGGTGGCGGCGGGGGCGGGGGTCGGGGTTCCAGCAGGTGTGCGAAGTCCGGAAGGAGGCGCTGCTCGGCCAGGGTTAAGCGGCTGCGGAACTCGTCGCTCTTGATGCGGTCACGGCGGTCGGCCTCGTCCAGTTGGCTCAGCAGGCCGAACTCCTCGTGGACCAAGGGCTTGCGGGCTTCGGGGAGCAGGGTGAACCGGGCGAAAAGGCGGCGGGCGGCAGCCTGCTGCTCCGGAGGCAACTGACCGAATCTTTCCAAGCGGTTACGGAGCCTCTCCTGCTCGGAGGGCGGGAGCTGGCGGAACAGCTCCAGCCGCTCCTCGACCCTCTTGCGGCGCTCCGGAGGCAGCTTGCTCAGCACCCGCTCGCGCTGCTCGGGCGTCATCTTCTCCAGGCGTTCGATGATCGTCCTGCCTGGAGGCCGCAACGGCGGCCCGACCCCCCTGGGACCACCCGGAGGCGGAGGAGGGCGGCGGGGTTGTCCCTGGGCAGCCGGGAGCCAGAAGGCCGCCCCCAGGATCGCCACCACCGGAATTAAGCCCCGAGATCGCATAGGCTTACATCACCTGCCCAGGCGCCGCTTCAGCCCGGGGCACCAGGTTCACCTGCCGCAGCATGTCCAGGTCATCCAGGGCGCTTTCCACCTGCTCGGCGTCCACCACCTCGACCTCGGCGGGCCCGGGAGCCGACCGCGGCGACTGCACCAGGAACGCCACCAGCACCACCGCCGAAGCCGCGGCCAGAGAGAGCGCCCCACGGAAGTTCAGGGGCAGCCAGGGCCGCAGCCAGCGGCTCCAGACCCCACCGTACCCCTCCTCCGCGATCCGGGCGTATAACCGCCGGTCGAAGTCCTGCGCCACCGGCAGAGCCTCCCAGACATCCAGCGCCGACCAGACCGTCCTTTGCCCCTCCCCAAACGCCCTGCACGCCTCGCAGTGTTCCATGTGGCGCTCTAGTACCGCCGCCGTGGCAGGGTCCAACCTGCGGGCGCAGTAGGCCAGCAGCAGATCCGCGTTCTCGCCAGTTTGGACAGGGCATTCCATAGCGTCTTCCCTCCTCAAACCAGATGCGCCAGCCGGGCGCGCAGTGTTTCATAGGCCCTGAACAGCAGGCTCTTCACCGCCGACTCCGAACAGCTCAATACCCTGGCGATCTGCGAATACTCCATTTCCTGGTACTTGTGCATCAGCACGGCGGCGCGCTGCTTGGCGGGCAGTCCGTGGATGGCACATCGCACCTCGGCCAGTCTCACCTGGAAAACCAAGTCCTGCTCGACGGTGGGCCTTCTATCGGGCACCTGCCGTGTGGCAGCGTCCTGGGTCTCCAGGTCCAAGCTCTCCTGGCAGCGCTCGTTCCGCCCATCGCGCAGGCAGTTCAACGCCAGATGCGTGGCGATGCGGAACAACCAGGTGGTGAACTTGGCGGTGGGCTCGTAACTCAAGCGGGCCCGGTACACCCTTAGAAAAGCCTCCTGGGCCAGTTCCTCGGCCACGGCTGGGCTCTGCACCATCCGGTGGAGGAAGTGGATCACAGGGGCCCGGTGCCGCTCCAGCAGCAGAGTGAAGCTGGCTGCGTCGCCGTCCTTGACGCGCAGCATCAACTCGGCGTCTGGCTCCAGGGCCGTCACGGCCACCATGTTGTGACTAACCCGCTCTGCCATAGAAGGTTGCGTAGGAGCCGCCCGCGGCTACTCGCCTTTGAGCGACCGCTCCATCAACTCCCGGATGGCCTCCCGCGGCGCCTTGTGCTGGTGCAGGATGGCGAATACCTCCTGAGTTATCGGCAGATCCACACCGTGCTTCCGGCCTAGTTCCACGGCTGCGTCCGTGGTGCGGATCCCCTCGGCCACCATTCTCATGGAAGCCAGGATCTCGGGCAGCTTCTGGCCCTGCCCCAGCCGGATACCCACTTGCCGGTTGCGGCTCAGATCGCCCGTACAGGTCAGCACCAGGTCCCCCAGGCCGGCCAGCCCGGCCAGCGTCTCCGGATGCCCGCCCAGAGCCACCGCCAGGCGGCGAATTTCGACCAGCCCCCGGGTGATCAGCGCCGCTATGATGTTGCTGCCTAAACCCAAACCCTGGCAGACGCCGGCCCCGATAGCAACGATGTTCTTGAGCGCCGCGCCCAGCTCGACCCCAGCCAGGTCGGAGTTCGTATACAGGCGAAAGGTGGGTCCGGAGAAGGCCTTCTGGATGATCCTTGCCACTTCGGCGTCCTGGGAGGCGATGACCAGGGCCGTGGGCTCGCCTCGGGCGACTTCCGGGGCAAAGGTCGGGCCGGAGAGGGCCGCCACGCGGGGAGCGAACCGGGCGCCGACCACCTCGGAGATGACCTCCGACATGCGCATCAAGGTGCCGCCCTCCAAGCCCTTGGTGGCGCTGACGAACAGCATTGGCGGGTGGAGCCCGGGCAGCATCCGGCCGTAGATCTCGCGCACCACATGCGATGGCGTGACGCTGAGCACCGCCTCGGCGCCCTCGAGCGCCGCCGCCAGATCGCTTACGATCTCGACCTCCTCGGGCACCTGCAAGCCCGGCAGGTAGAGGTCGTTTTCGCGGGTGGCGCGGATGCGCCCGGCCAGGTCAGGCTCGAACACCCAGAGCCGGACCGTCTCAAAGCGCGGCGCCAGGACGATGGCCAGGGCCGTGCCCCAACCCCCGCCGCCGATGATGGCCAAGCGCGTCAGGATCGCCGCCCTCCGAACGAGAAGACGTTCTCCGTGCCCGCGCGCAGCCGGGCGATGTTCTCGCGGTGCCGCCAGATGATGAAAGCGCCCGCGATGGCCGCGGCGGCGGTCTCCGCCCAGGGCGGATGGCCTGCCAGCCAGACGGCCACGGGCAGCGTGGCAGCGGCGGACATCGACCCGAGCGAGATGTAGCGGCTCCGCGCCACCACCAGGACGAACACCGCCAGCGCCACCACCATCGCCACCGGCGCCAGGCACAGAAACGCTCCGATGCAGCTTGCCATGGCCTTGCCGCCGCGGAACTTCAGAAACACCGGGAAGGCGTGGCCGGCCATCACCGCCAGCGCCGCGGCGCTCATCGTGAGCGGCGAGCCGCCCGAGAGCACTTGAGCGCACCAGACCGCGAAGAAGCCCTTGGCGATATCGAGCAGCAAGACGATGATGGCGAGCCAGCGGCCCGTGGTGCGCAACACGTTGGTGGCGCCGATGTTCCCGCTGCCCAGGGCGCGCACGTCGCGCCCGGTGGTGAGCCTCACCAAGAGGTAGCCGAAGGGGATGGCGCCCACCAGATACGCGATCACGATGGCCAGCGCGGCGTTCATGGCTCGAAGACGAACTCCGCCAGCCGGGTGTAAACGGCGCCCGCAGGCCTCAAGACGCTCTGGTAGAGGCAGAAGCGATCCGCCGTGAACGCCCCGAACTCAGTGGAGGCGAGCTGGTCGATGGCCTCGTGCAGGCCGCCGAGCGGAACGGGCTCTTTGATGCGGGCCAGGGTGAGGTGGGGCGAGTAAGGCCGCCGCTCCTCGGCGACGCCCAGCTTGGCGAGCGCGCGCTCGGTGGCGCCCGCCAGTTCCGCCAGAGCCCCGGGCGCCTCGACGCCGGCCCAGAAGACGCGTGGCGCGCGCCGGTTGGGGAAGAAGCCCAGCCCGCGCACCTGGATCGGAATCGGCGCGCGGCGCGTGAGACCGCGCAGGGCCGCGTGCACCTCTTCCAGCCGCGGCTCGGGCCACTCGCCGATGAACTTGGTGGTGAGGTGCAGGTTCTCCAGGCGGCCCCAACTGATGCGCGCCAGCGGGCGCAGACGCGCCACCATCCGGTCGAGCGCGGCGAGAACCTCGCCAGGCAGGTCGATAGCCACAAACAGGCGCATTGGCAGTAAAGTTAATTGTCGAACGAATCTCGGACCGCAGGCAATGGATCTCAGGCAACTGGAAGCGGAAACGGAGATCCTGCCCCGGTCGTTCTACGCGCGGCCAACGGTCGAGGTGGCGCGGGACCTTCTGGGCAAGATTCTGGTGCATGGGCGCGCGGCCGGGCGGATCGTCGAGACCGAAGCGTACCTGGGCGCGGAGGATTTGGCCGCGCACGCCTCGCGCGGTTTGACCGGGCGCACGCGCGTGCTGTTCGGCCCGCCCGGCCACGCGTACGTCTTCTTCATCTACGGCATGTACGAGTGCCTGAACCTGGCAGCCGAACCGGAGGGCGTGCCCGGGTGCGTGCTGATCCGCGCGCTGGAGCCGCTCACCGGAATCGGGATCATGCGCCGGCGCCGGCCGAAGGCCCGCTCGATCGAGGATCTGGCGAACGGCCCCGGCAAGCTGACGCTGGCCATGGGCATCACCCGGCGGCACTACGGGGCCGACGTGACGCGGGGGCCGCTGACCGTGCGCCGTCTGAAGAATGAGCCGCCGTTCGAGATCCTGGCCACGCCCCGCATCGGCATCCGCCACGCGGCCGACTGGCCGCTACGGTTTGTGATCGCGGGGAACCGATGCGTCAGCCGGTGAGCAACACCAGCCGCAAGTGCGGGCCGGGGCGCGCCACACGGTCCAGGTGGTTCCAGGGCAGGAAGAAGGCGTCGAGGCCATCCAGTTCGAAGTCCGCCCAGTCGCCCGCCAGCGATTCGAAGGTGACCGAGCGCAAGGCCTTGCCCTGGTACCGCTGTAGTGCGGCGGCATCGACCCGGGCCATGCGCAGCGGATAGGCGGGCGTCACCAGCAGCAGGGTCTTCCCCGCCGGCGGCGCCCCCGGATTGCGGAACACCTAATAGCCTTGCTGGCTGCGCGTGGGGTCGAGCAGTTGAAGCCGGTAGGGCTCCGAGATCACGTTGCCGGCCCTCTTGCCGTAGAGTCGCGCCACGTAGCCCATGCGGCGCTCGAGCGAGGCAGGGGTGTCCAGCACCTGCGGCTCGGCCTCCGGCCCGCCCAGGATGACAACGGGCACATCGCGAGGCACGTTCTGCTCGATCCACCGGCGGGCCAGCGTGCGGGTGTCTTCCTGGGTGAGGAGGTAGTCGATCCTAGCGGCGTTCCACGCGCCCGGCAGGAGCAGCAGCGCGCCGAGCAGCGCGCCAACCACGGGCCTGCGCACCAGCGCACTGAGGTCGAAGACGCCTTTCGCCGCGAACACCGCCACCACCGGGAGCGCCGGCAGCACATAGCGATAAGGGACCCAGTGGCGGAACAGGAAAATGGCCAGCAGACAACTCAGCATCCCCAGGGCGAGCACGATCCGCTGGGGCCGCGAGCGCGGCTCGGCGGAGGGCCACAGCAGCCCGGCGGCGCAGAAGACGAGACCCGCCACCTGGCCGGGCCCGTGGCGCAGTGGCATCCAGACCTGATTGAGGGCGCCGGCCACCGTCCAGGGCGCGTCCCACGGCTGGTGCAGATAGAAGATGGTGAGGATGCTCCTCAGCAGCCCCGCGAACTCGTTGTAGCGGACGAGCGCATAGGGATTGACGAGGGCGAACACGGCCGGCGGCACCACCAGCCACCCGAGCCAGCGCCAACTGATGCGGCGGGGCGTCTTCACGAGAGCGGCGGCCATCAGCGCCGGCAGCAGCAGCCAGCCGGCGTACTTGGTGGAGACCGCCAGCCCCAGCCAGATGGCGGCCGGCAGCAGAGTGCCCTGCGGAGCATCCAGCCAGCGCAGGGCCGCATAGAGGGCGGCGGCGAGCAGCAGGGTCAGCAGGTTGTCCGTGGTGGCGAAGTGCGCATCGCGCACTGCCAGCGGCGCGGTGGCATAGAGCAGGGCCGCCATTAACGCCGCGCCCCGGGAACTGACGCGCCGGGCGATCAGGTACACCAGCCAGACCGTCAGCGTGCCAGCCACCACCGAGATGCCCCGGGCCAGGAGCCAATAAGTCGCACTGTGCTGGACGAAGTCCGCCACAAGGTCCGGCGCCTGGGTCAGCGCGAGCCCACGCGCCACCCAGAAATAGCCTTGGAACAGCACGGCGTTGAGCACGATCAGCAGCAGCGGGTAGTCCAGGGAGGCGGGATTGCCTGCGGTCTCGAAGAACCGAACGCCCGGCACCACGAGCAGCGTCTCGTCCGGACGCACGTAGAGGTTCGAAACCATCGGTAAGCCGAAGGCCAGGCCATACAGGCGCAGCGCGAACGCCAGCGCCAGCACCGCCGCAAGCGGGAGAGCGGTCTTCACTCTTTCCGGCATAACCGGCTCCGGAATTCGAGCAGTTCCTTCAGGCAGCGCGGCAGAACCCGGAGGAGCTGGCGCGCGCGGAGTGAGCCCGCCCCGGCACGGCGCGAGGCGTGCGCGACCGGAACCTCGCACAAGTCGCCGCCGCAGCGGCACGCCAGGATGGAGAGAAAGACGTTGGGTGCGAATGCCGTGGCGGGCAGGCGCGAAAGCAGCCCGGCCAGGTAGTGGGCCTCCATCAGGCGGAAGGGCACGTTGGGGTCGCGGATGCGCGCGCCAAACAGAACCCAAATCAGGACGCGCAGGGCGGCGCTGAGCGCACGGCGGTGGAGAGGGTCGCGGCGTCGCCGGCGATAGCCCAGAACGAAGCGAGAGTGCCCGGCACGCGCCCAGAGCTGGGCAAAGTCTCGTGCGTCGAACTGGCCGTCGCTGTCCATCTGGCAGACCCACTCGCAGCCCATGTCCAGCGCCGTTCGGTAGCCGTGCAGAATCGCGGCACCATGACCGGCATTGGCCTGGTGGACCACCGCCAGAGCCGGATTCGCGCGGGCCAGCGCCTCCAGGATCTCCGGCGTGCGATCCGTCGAGCCGTCATCGACCACGAGGAGCCGGCTGCCAGGGAAGCCTTCCAGCACGGTGAGCCATTCCCGGCACACCTCGGCAATACAGGCTTCTTCGTTGTAGGCGGGCATCACCACGATGCACGTGGCGGGCATCAGCGCGCCCCGCGACCCAGGGCCGCGCCAGCCAGGAGGCCGTCCTGGATGGACTCGGCGATGCCTTGAAAGGCCCACTTGCCGAAGCGCCCGGTCATGAAGATGCCGTGCTCGGCGAGCCGCGCCAGGGCCTGCTCGCGCCAGCGCGATCCGGGCCACCGCCAGGTGTAGGCCACCTCCACCCAGGTGGGGCTGATCACCTCGACCTCGGTGATGAAACCCCACGCGCGCAGCTCCTCGATCACCGCCCGCTCGTAGCTCTCTTCTTCCTCTGGTATGGGCCTGTACCCTGGGCGGTATGCCCGCTCGACGTAGAGACTGACTCGCCGGCCCGCCAGCCCCGGCGCAAAACCCGCATCCACGTTGCTGTAGAAGCCTACCCGGTGGAAGCGCGAGAAGCTCCGGGGCACGTAGATCCAGTGCGCATCGGGCCACTCGGGACCGCGCCACGCCCCGATGTTGAGCACCAGCACGGAGGTGCTGGGATCGGGTTCCTCGTCCACCTGGAGCCCGGTCAGCCGCAGCATCCGTTCCAGAGGCAGCGTCGAGAGCAGCGTCTCATAGCGGAGGCCGGAGCCGCTCCAGAACTCGAGCTGCCTGCGGCGCACGTCAATGCGCCCCACTCCCTGCCTGCAATGGAGGCGGCACGTGCGGGCGAGGCCGGAGATCAACGCATCGAGGCCCTGCCGAGGATAGAAGAAAGACGCGTTGTACCCAACCGCCGGGGTCTGCCCGAGGGCGCCCTGTTTCACCAGTTCCGGATCCACGGGCGATTTGTAGGCGTCCTGTGGAGCTATGCGCGTCCACAGGCCTGCCGTGTACTGCTCGTGAAAGGGGCCGAAGAACAACTCCATCAGCGTGGGGCCGAAGGACTGCTCGAGCCAGTCGGCGAGCGTGCGCGGCCGTCCCTGCGGCGCGCGGGCGATCTCCTCGAGAGCCTTGCCCGCCACCTCGGCTCCCAGGTAGCTCAAGTGGTTCTGCAACGGGTAGGGAACGTGCAGCTTGCGCTCCGGGAAGTACACCGCGGCGCGGCGTTCGTAAGAGGCGAGCGGCGCCAGCCGCTCGATGAAGCGCCGCACGAGGGGGTTGGCGCCGAAGATCCAGTGGCCGCCGCCGAGCTCGAAGCGGTAAGCGTGGCTGTCCTTGGGTGGCGCGGGCAAGCGCTCCTGCCTACCGGGGCGCACGTAGTAAGACGCGCAGATTCCGCCGGGCGCCGCCTCGGCCTCGTACACGGGCAGCCCGGACACGCGTGCCGCCGTCAGTCCGGTGACGCCGGCGCCCAGG
>CAZIRH010000023.1:0-23066 GCA_964541065.1 uncultured Solibacteraceae bacterium | reverse complement strand
CCGCGCCGCGCCGGCTCTCCCTGGCGGCGGCGATGCGGTAGCTCTGCGGGCGGTTGAACACGTCCGCGATGGCCGCCGCCTGAAGGATCGAAGGCGTGGCGCCCTCGATGCTCATGGGGAAGCCGCTCGAGTAGGCCAGCCCGCTGCCCGCCACCACCTTGGGCACAAAGCGGTCCTGGGCCAGGCGGACGGCCTGTTCGGCCTTTTTCTCGTCCAACCGGGCCAGCGCCATCTCCGGGCTCTGCTTGAGGGCCAGCTCGATGGCCTGCCGCAGCGTCATGGTGCGCACCTCGGCGCCGAGGAGCCCGCAGGCCAGCAGAGTCGTCACGGCGAGTGTTCGCATACGCTGTTCCTCCTGATCTGATGCTACTCGTACCGCAGCGCCTCGGTGGGATTCAATCGCGCCGCGCGGCTGGCCGGCAGGATGCCGAAAATCAGCCCCACCAGGAAGGAGACCACGAACGCCACCGTGATCGACAACCTGGAGATGGGGATGTAAACTCCCGCCGCGTAGCGCGCGCTGAACGGAATGGCCACGCCCACCAAAATGCCCAGCAGGCCGCCCGCCAGGCTGATCAGCACAGCCTCGAGCAGGAACTGCTGGAGGATGTCCCGCCGCGCCGCTCCCACCGCCAGGCGCACGCCGATCTCGCGGGTCCGCTCGGTCACCGTCACCAGCATGATGTTCATGATGCCGATGCCGGAGATGACCAGCGCGATGGCCGACACCAGCACCAGCACCAGCGTGAGCACCAGCGCGATGCGCCTGGCCGCATCCAGGATGGCGGTCAGGTTCTCGACCCGATAGCGCGCCCCCGGCCGGTGCCGGCCTTCCAGCACGCTCCGCACCTCGCGCGTCACCTCCTCGACCTCACCGGCCCGCTTCACCTGCACGTACATGGGGTCGATCCGTTCGACCGGGGTGAAGTACCGGATGACGGTGAGGGGGATGAGGACGGTCTCGCGCGCCAGTTCCGAAAGGCCGAAACTCTCGACCTTCTCTTTGAAGGAGCCCACCACGGTGAATTGCAGGCCGTGGATCTTCAGCACCTGCCCGGTGGCGGCTTGCGGGTGGCCGTACAGGCGGCGGGCCAGCGTCTCGGTCAGCAGGGCTACTTTCTGGCGCAGGGTCACGTCGCTCGGGTCCAGGAAGCGGCCCGCCAGCAGCACCAGGTTACGCACCGCGGCGTAGTGCTCGTCGGAGCCGATCACGGCCACGTCCTGCTCGCGCCCGCCGATGAGCATGCGGTCGTAGTTGGTCATCACCCCGGTGGCTGCCAGGATGCGGTCTTGGAACTGACGCCGCACCGCCTCCACGTCCGCCCATTTGAGGAAGTCGGCTTCCGCCTGGGTGGCGGTCTGGCTGCCCGCCTCGTAGTAGGCGTAGACCATGTTCGAGCCGATGCCCTGGATCTGCTCGAGGATGTAGTCCCGGCTGGTCAGCGAGATGGTCACCACCAGGATCACCGAGGCGTTGCCGATGACCAAGCCCAGGCCCGTCAGGATGGTGCGGACGCGGTTGGCACGGAGCGCCTGGAAACTGAACCGCAAGGCCTCGGCCAGGAACATCGGCTCGGTTAGGGCGCGGAGGCCAGCTTGAGCAGTTGCTCGGCCTCGTGGCGGGGCGGGTCGTCGGGGGTGAGCGGAGCAGCCAGGTAGCGCCTCAGCAGCTCTTTGGCTGCCTCGATGTTCCGGCCGGCGCGGATGTAAGTGCTGGCCTCCTCGAAGAGCGCCTTGGGGGAGTCGGGGGCCAGCGTGCGGGCGTGGCGGAAAGCCGCCTCGCTCTCTTGCCAGCGGCCCTGTTTGGCCAGGAACTTGGCCAGGTCCAGGACGCGGCCCACCTGCTTGGGAGCCATGTCAATGGCGCGCCGGAACTGATTCTCCGCGGTGTGGAACTGCTTCCGCTTCTCCGCCAGCCGCGCCTGGGCATAGTAGTGCTCGGCCGGGTCCAGTTCGCCGATGCGTGGGAGGAGGGCGGCGGCTTTCTCCAGCCCGCCTCCCAGCAGCCCGGGAGCTTCCAGGTAGTATTCAAACAGGTCGTTGAGGGCCTCCAGATTGCGTGGGTTGAGTTGGACCGCCCGCTCGAAGTTCTGGCGAGCCTTCGCGGCGAAGCCCGGTGCGGTGAGGAAGCTGGAGGTCTCCGCGCGCCGGCCCCAGGCGCGCCCCAGCCAGAGCCGGTAGTCGGAGTTGCCGGGATCCGCGCCCACCGCTTTCTCGAAAGCCTCGGAGGCCTTCTTGAAGTCTCCCAGCATGTAGCGGCAGCGGCCCATCAGTTGGAAGGTGGCGGCGTCCTTGTCGGGCTGGGCCTGCAAGAGGCGGAGAGCGGCCTCGTAGTCGGTGCGCTGGAACAAATCTCGCGCGCGCTCCACCGGGGGTGGGGCCGCGACGAGGGCGCTCGCCAGCACCAGGACCGCCAGCAGGGTGCTCATCCGCACGGGCCTCACTCTTCCTGCCTCCAGGATACTACACACTTTTTGGATGCAAACACATGGCGAAACGGTACCAGCGGCGGGATTCCCTTTGCCATCAGGCACATGGGCGTGGCCAGGTGCGGCTTTCGCGCAGTGCGGGGGTGCTGCCGCGGCATCAAGGGATCACTTCCCGCGCGCACCGGAACCCGAAGTTGTCGAAACGGACGCCGGGAGGCCTAATGAAGCGATAGGATGCACGGACGTCCCACGGAAAGTTGAACCAAGAACCGCCCCGCATTACCCGACCCTGCCCGCCCGGTGGCCCCTGCGGGTCCGGGCTCTTTGAAACCCCATAGTAGTCTTCTCCGTACCAGTCCGCCACCCACTCCCAAACGTTCCCCAACATGTCGTACAAGCCCCATCCGTTGGGCTGCTTCTGCCCCACCGCGTGCGGCCGGTTCTCGTTCTGTTCAAGCCACGCAACGTAAGTCGCGACATCTTGCTTCCAGTGTGCGTCGATCAGTGCCTTGCCGCTGTTGTGCCCGTACCAGGCGATGGCGTCCAGCTCCCCGTAGCGTGGCCCCGGCGTGCCCACCCGCGCTGCGTACTCCCACTCAGCTTCCGTGGGCAACCTTCCTCCCGCCCAACTGCAATAGGCCGCCGCATCCTCCCAGCTCACCATGGTCATTGGCTGCGACTCATCCTTCCAGCCAGGGTTCAGCGCGCGCCCGCCGAACTTCGGCTCGGACGGCATGGCCCTGCCCGTGGCTTGTGCGAACCACTGGTAAGCTCCCACCGTCACTTCCGTCTGGCCCATCCAGAAGCCTTTGGTCAGCGTGACGCTGTGCGCCGGCTTCTCATCGGCATCGCACTGGCTGTCCCCGGGCGAGCAGCCCATCCGGAAGCTCCCCGGTGGAATCCGGATGTACCGCTGCCCGTCCTTCGGGTTGACCTTCACTTCGCCCGGTGGCGGTTCGGCCGCCGCCGCCGACCGAGGAACTGCGAACGCGAATAACGCGACAGCCACTGTCAACGGGACGAGTTTTGAATCCGGGACTCGCATTTGGGCGCCTCTTGATGGTGAGAGCATACCACCCCCGACACTTCGTCAGGTTGAAAAAGGAAATCCGGGCTTAGAAGTCCAACTGCGCGCTTGCCTGGACCTGGCGGTTGCCGCTGACGCGGGTCACCTGGCCGTCACAGGCGCCTCGCGCCGGCATCAAGGGATCACTTCCCGCGCGCAACGAAGCCCTTGGAACTTGTACGTGCCACCAGGCTGGAAAGTGCGGGACGAGACCCGCAGGAACGACGGAAGGTTGACCCAGCAACCGCCCCGCACGACGCGAAACTCGCCGCCCTGTGGCCCCTGCGGGTCCGGGCTGTTTGAAACCCCATGGTAGTCCTCTCCGTACCAGTCCGCTACCCACTCATCAACGTTCCCCAACATGTCGTACAGCCCCCATCCGTTGGGCTGCTTCTGCCCCACCGCGTGCGGCCGGTTCTGGTTCTGTCGCAGCCGCGGAACAAAAGTGGCGAGGTTTTGCTCCCAGATCCTCTGTGCGTCGATCCTTTCCTTGCCGCTGTTGTCCGCGTACCAGGCGATGGCATCCAACTCCCCGTAGCGTGGCCCCACGGCGCCCGCCCGCGCTGCGTACTCCCACTCGGCTTCCGTGGGCAACCTGCCTCCCGCCCAACCGCAATAGGCCGCCGCATCCTGCCAGCTCACCACGCTCATGGGCGGCAACTCATCTTTCCAGCCAGGGTTCAGCGACCGACCGCCTACGTCCGGCTCGGGCGGCATTGCCCTGCCCGTGGCTTGTGCGAAGCGCTTGTAAGCTCCGACCGTCACTTCCGTCTGGCCCATCCAGAAGCCTTTGGTCAGCGTGACGCTGTGCGCCGGCTTCTCATCGGCATCGCACTGGCTGTCCCCGGGCGAGCAGCCCATCCGGAAGCTCCCCGGTGGAATCCGGACGTACCGCTGCCCGTCCTTCAGGTTGACCTTCACTTCGCCCGGTTGCGGTTCCGCCGGCCGACGAGTTGTGCATGCGAATAGCGCGGCAGCCACTATCAGCGGGACGAGCCTTGAATCCGGGACTCGCATTTTGGCGCCTCCTGATGGTGGGAGCATACCACCCCCGACACTTCGTCAGGTTGAAAAAGGTCTGGGCGGCTGCCGCAATCTCGTCTGTCAGGGCGATTCCGAGGAAATCTGCCCAGTCCTCCCGAACCTGCTCCTCAACCTGCTCCAACAATCTGCCCTGCGCACTCGACTTGAGCTTCCGAGAAAGTGCCGCGCGGACTTCCACGTACCCGAGGGTGGCGCAACTCAAGGGCTCGTGGCGCGCAAAGAGCCGGGTCACCCAGTCCGTTCCGGTCTCACGGTAGTAGCGCTTGACCCAAGCGCTGGCATCCAGGTAGTAGAGTGTCATCGCCGGTCGGCCAGCAGAATGCTCGAGGCCGGCTCGCCGCTGCCCTCAATGGGTTCGAAAGGCTTGAAGGCGGGTCGCCCGTGGGCCGGAAGGCGGAAAGCAGGATCGCCCCGCAGGCCGGCGAAAGCATCTTCCGCCTGCGATGCTGCCACTGCGCTCTCCACCAGTGGCAGCAACTGCGCGGCCTGGTCCTCGGCGAGGTGCGCTATTCTCTCGCGCAGAACCTCTCTCGCCGTCGGCATGGCGGGGCCTCCACTCCCCGATTATCCCACGCCGGTCACCTGCCCGGAGGTGACGGGCTGCGGCCGCCTGCGGCATACTGCGAAAGATGAGCGACTCCGCACTTCTGCTGGACCAGGCCACCCGCCAGGACCTGTGGCGACAACTCGTCGAGGGCATCGAGGCCTACACGGAGGGCGTCGCGGCGCACCGCGTGGCGCCGGAAATGGACCCGGTGAAGGTGCGCGCGTTCTTGGGCGCGGTGGATTTCGAGCGGCCGATGGAACCCCGCCGCGCGCTCGAGTTCGTCCTGGAAGGGCTGTGGCGCTTCCAGACGCACACCCCGCACCCCAACTACTACGGGCTGTTCAACCCGGCGCCGACCACCATGAGCATTGCGGGCGACGCTCTGGCGGCCGCCTTCAACCCGCAACTTGCCGCCTGGGGCCATTCGCCCTTCGCCGTGGAGATCGAACAGCTCCTGGTGCGTGAGCTGGGCGGGCGGTTCGGGTACGATCCCGCCGCGACGGAGGGTGCGTTCTGTAGCGGCGGCGCCGAGGCCAACCACACGGGGCTGCTCACGGCGCTGGCCGCGACGTTCCCGGAGTATCCCGCGGGTGGAGCGCGCGCCCTGAGCCGCGACCCGGTGTTCTACACGTGCTCCGAGAGCCACCACTCCTTTCTGAAGGCCGCGCGGGTCAGCGGGCTGGGCATGGGCGCGGCGCGCGAGGTGGCCACCGATGAGCAGCTCCGCATGGACGTGGCGGAACTCCGCGCGGCCATCCAGCGCGACCGGCGCGAGGGGCGCGCACCGTTCATGGTGGCGGCCACGGCGGGCACGACCGGCGCCGGAATCGTCGATCCCCTCGCGGCCCTAGCCGAAGTGGCCGAGGAGGAGAAGCTGTGGTTCCACGTGGACGCGGCCTGGGGCGGCGCAGCGGTGTTCTCGCCCCGGCTGCGCGCGGCGCTGGCGGGCATCGAGCGGGCCGACTCGATCACCTTCGACGCGCACAAGTGGCTGTCCGTCCCCATGGGCGCCGGCATCTACCTGACCCGCCGCCCGGGCATACTGGAGCGCACCTTCGCCATCGTCACCGACTACATGCCGCGCGATGCCGCGGGCCTGGACGTGGTGGACCTGCACAAACGCTCCCTCCAGTGGTCCCGCCGCGCCATCGGCCTCAAAGTGTTCGCATCGCTGCTGGTGGCGGGATGGCGCGGGTATGAGGCGGCCATCGAGCACCAGGCCGCTATGGGCGAGCTGCTGCGCCAGAAGCTGACCGCGGCCGACTGGGAGATCGTCAATCAGACGCCGCTGCCGACCATCTGCTTCGTGGATGCGAGGCATCCCGAAGGCCGCTCGGCGGCATATCTCGACGCCGTCGCGCGCCGCGTAGTGGTCTCCGGCGAGGCCTGGATCTCGACGGCGCGCTTGCGGCGCACCATCCCCGCGCTGCGCGCCTGCATCACCAACTACCGCACCGGGCCGGAGGACCTGGATACGCTGGTGGCGGCGCTGGAAGCGGCGCGGCTGAGTCTGGCCGGCACCACGGTCTGAGCGGGCCGCCGCTGCCCTGTGGTAGCATACGTAGGGGATACGTATGGTCGTCCGTCATGGCTAAGAAGCTCACCATCTCCGTGGACGATGAGGTCTATGCCGAGCTCCACCGCACAGTTGGTCGCGGGCGCATCAGCCGCTTCCTGGAAGACCTAGCCCGGCCCCACCTGTTGCACCAGGACCTGGAGGCTGCCTACCGGGAGATGGCCCAGGACGAAGAGCGGGAGCAGGAGGCCTTGGAGTGGTCGGAAGGCGTGATCAGCGATGTCCAGGACGATCCGCGGTGAGGTCTGGTGGGTCAACTTCGGCCCTTCCATCGGGGGCGAGACCCGCAAGATCCGCCCGGCCGTGATCGTCAGCAACGACGCCTCGAACAGAGTCCTCAACCGGGTTCAAGTCGTGCCCTTGACAAGCAACGTGGCGCGTGTCTATCCGTGCGAGGCCTTGGTGACATTGAGGGGGCAGCCGCGGAAAGCCATGGCCGATCAGATCGCCACAGTCAGCAAGCAGCGGCTGGTAAGGCGGATTGGTGCGCTTGCCGCCGGTGAGCTAGCGACTGTCGAGCGGGCTGTTTGCGTGCAGCTTGATCTCTGGGAACGCCCAGGGCCTTAGATACCTACCCTTCCACCACCATCTGGAAGCCCGCCAGCGCGGCCAGGGTCTCGACGGGGCGTCTCAGGTCGCCATAGTAGGTCACGCGGTGCCAGCCCCAGCGGTCCCATTCGAGCATCAGCTTATCGATGTCGCGGACCTCCGCGGCCAGCTTGGTGCGGCAAGCCTTGTCCTCGTCGATGTTGGCCACCGCGCGGGCCTGGTGGAAGATGACCTCCTTGCGGGCCGGGCTGATCTCGAGCGTGGTGGTCATCTCATTGAGCGGCAGCAGCACGCGCACCGAGGCGCCTTTGCGGTCCTCCGAATGGCTGCGAATGTGATAGGGCGCCGCCGCGCCGCTGGGACCATACACCTTCGACGGGGCCACGCAGTGCGCGTAAATGATCTGGTTGCGCGCGGTGTCGATGACCGGGTCGGAGATGTAGCCCGGGCGGCCGGTCAGGTAGGTCATGGCCAGCATGGTGATGGTGGAGCGCAGGTCCGCCTCGCAGGCGCCCACCAGGCCGTCGTTGTTGAACTGGAACAGGCCCAGGCAGGGGTAGGCCGCGAGCTTGCCGCCGTAGAAGAGATTGAGGCAGTCGATGGTGAGGGCCGGCGAGTTGTACTGCTTCATCAGGTCGCGCATGGCGATGTACATGAGGCCCGACTTGCCGATCTCCTCGCGGGAGGGCTCGAGGATCTTCTTGGCGGCCTTGATCCAGGCTTGGGCGGCCTTGTCGGCCGCGGCTCGGTCGGCCTTCTGGTAGGCGGCGTTGATCTCCTCGCCGGTGATCTTGCGGACCTCGGTTCCGAAGACCTCCCGCATGGCGTTGGCCTCGGCGCCCGGCGTGCGGTCGGTGACGTCCAGGATCACCGCGGAGCGCAGCTTCTTGAGCGTTTCGAAGGCCTTCACCGCCTGGGCCACGTCCTCGAAGCGGGTCGAGGAGACGCCGGCGACTTTCAGGCCCTTGCGCCTGGCGGCGGCATACTGTACGAGGAACTCGCCCGAGCCGGCGTAGAGGTCGTCCACGAACAGGGTGGGGCGGCCGGATTCGGCGATGACCCGCGGCACGGCCGTCCAGATGCCCACCATGTAGGAGAGGTAGCCGTCCACTTCCCTGTCGCCTTCGAGGACCTTCTTGGCCTCCTCGACGTTCTGGGCGGTCACCGGCAGGAACTCGACGTTGGGGCAGGCCTGGCGCAGCCGCGCGGTGAGCTCCTTCTTGCGGCCTTCGTAGTCGTAACCCTGGAAGGGCCAGGTGGGCTTCTCCGGCGGGATGTGGCTGAACACCAGCCGCAGCCTGGTCTTCTCTGCCGGAGGCGGTGGCGTTTGAGCCAGGCTGGGGCAGGCCGCGCAGGCGGCACAGGCCGCGCATCCGGCCAGGAACTCCCGGCGCGTGCGGGGGGCGACCACTTTCAGTGGAGTCATCGATACCTTCCTCCTGAAGAGCCTAATGATATCATCGCCGGGGCGGGTGCTACAGGAGCCGTGAAAAAATCCTGGGGACACGCCTGCGCTCATCCCCAGGTGACTCGTTTGACGCGCCCAGCCCGGAGTGTCCCCGGATTTTTTCACGGCTCCTACAGCGCGCCTGCCACGGCCTGGGCCATCTCGGAGGTGGTGGCGGTGCCGCCCATGTCGTAGGTGCGCACCTGGCCGCGCGCGACCACCTGCGCCACGGCCTGCTCGAGGGCCGCGGCCTTCTCGGCCTCGCCCAGCCACTCCAGCATCATCTTGGCGGCGAGGATGGTGGCCAGCGGGTTGACCTTGTCGAGCCCCGCGTACTTGGGCGCCGAACCGTGTGTGGGCTCGAACACCGCGTAGCGGTCCCCGATGTTGCCGCCGTAGCCGAAGCCCATGCCGCCCACGAACTGCGCGCACAGGTCGGAGAGGATGTCGCCGAACAGGTTCGTGGTGACGATCACGTCGTAGTTCTGCGGGTTCTTGAGCAACCACATGGTGATGGCGTCCACGTTGGCCTCGTCGAAGGCGATTTGGGGGTAGCCGGCCGCGACCTTGCGGGCTTCCTCCAGAAACAGGCCGCAGGTGGCCCGCAGCACGTTGGCCTTGTGGACCGCGGTGACCTTGCGCCGGCCGTGCCGGACGGCGTAGTCGAAGGCCGCCTGCACGATGCGCCGCGAGCCTTCCGGGGTGATGCTGCGGATGGAGATGGCCGCCGTGCGCGGCACCCGGCTCATGGCGGAATGCTGGTAGAAGTTCTCCGGCACCCGCGTGAACTCGACGCCTATGTACATGCCCTCGGTGTTCTCGCGGAACACCACCAGGTCGATCGAGTCGCGGTAGTTCAGCGGGTTGCCGGGAAAGGCCTGGCAGGGGCGCAGGCAGATGTAGAGATCCAGCAACTGGCGCATGCGCACGATGGGGCTGCGGTAGGCGAGGCTGCGAAGCTGGAGCTCGGGGACCAGCTCACGTGCCGCTTCCGGGGCCGACTTCGAGGTGATGGCGCCGAAGAAGGCGCAGTCGGTGGCCTTCAGCAGGTCGATGGTGCGGGGCGGCAGTGCGTCGCCCTCCGTGCGCCAGAACTCCCAGCCGATGTCCCCGGGCAGGTACTCCGCCTGGAACCCCGCGGCATCCAGGACCACGCGCGCGGCCGCGCAAACCTCCGGGCCGATGCCGTCTCCGGGCAGCCAGGCGATGCGGTAGTTGGGCATGAGTGTCTCCTCTACGCGGCGTACTTGCTCTTGAGGTAGGGAATCAGGCCGCCGCAGGCGATCAGCTCGAGGGCGCGCGGATCGAGCGGCGCCGCGGCGCAGGCTTGGCCGCTGGCCACCTTCACGATCCGGCCTGCGGCCAGGTCGAGCTCGGCTTCGTCGCCGGCCTGGAGCGCCGCGACGGCCTCGGCGCACACCACCACCGGCAGGCCCAGGTTGATCGAATTGCGGAAGAAGATCCGCGCGAACGAGACCGCGATGACCGCGCCCACCTGCGAGTACTTGAGCGCCGCGGTGGCCTGCTCGCGGCTGGAGCCGCACCCGAAGTTCTTCCCGGCCACGATGAAATCCCCCGGCCGGATCAGGCCGCGGATCTCCGCGTAGGCCAGCTCGAACAGATGCTCGGCCGTTTTCTCGCGGTCGGTGATATTCAGGTAGCGGCCCGGGTAGATGACATCGGTGTCCACGTTGTCGCCGAGCCTGGCGGCAACGCGGCCGCGCAGGCGCAGGGCTGCGCCGTTCATGCTGCTTCCTCCCCGAGGATCTCGTCCGGGTGGGCGATGCGCCCGGCCACCGCCGAAGCCGCCACTACCGCCGGGCTGGCCAGGTACACCCGCGAATCCTTGCTGCCCATGCGGCCGATGAAGTTGCGATTGGTGCTGGAAATGCAGGTCTCGCCGGCCGCCAGGATGCCCTGGTGCACGCCCACGCACGGCCCGCAGCCCGGCGGGTTGATGACGGCGCCCGCCGCCACCAGCTTCTGGATGTAGCCACGCTGGATGGCTTCGAGCAGAATCCGCTGGCTGGCCGGGATCACCAGCAGCCGGGTGCGGGGATTGATGCGCCGGCCGCTCACCAGGTGCGCCGCCACTTCCAGATCCTCCAGCCGCCCGTTGGTGCAACTGCCCAGCACGGCCTGATGCACCGGGACGTTTCCCAGCCTGGAGAGCGGCGCCACCTGATCGACCGCATGGGGGCAGGCCACCTGCGGCTCGCTGATGGCGGCGGCGTCGATTTCGAGCACGCGCTCGTAGGTCGCGTCCGCGTCCGGCTCGAACTCCGGGCTCATGGGGAACTTGCTCCCCGTGGTCTCGGCGAGGTATTCGAGCAACACATCATCCACCGGGGTGAAGGCCACCTTGGCGCCCATCTCCATGGAGAGGTTGGTGAGGACCATGCGGGAGGCCAGCGTCAGCCGCCGGATGAGCCCCCCGTCGAACTCGACGGCACGGTAGTCGGCGCCGTCCGCGCCCAGCCGCCCGATGATGTAGAGGATCAGGTCCTTGGCCGAGATCCAGGGGCCGAACTCGCCCTCCACCGCGAGGCGGATGGTGGCCGGAACCTTGAACCACAAGCGCCCCTCGATCCAGACGCCCGCCATCTCGGTGGCCCCGATGCCCGTGGCGAAGGCGCCGAAGGCCCCGTGCGTGGTAGTGTGCGAGTCCGTGCCCACCACCACCATCCCCGGCAGTACGTGGCCGTGCTCGGCCAGCACCTGGTGGCAGATCCCGCCCCGGCCCACGTCGTAGAAGTTCCGGATGCCCTGCTGGTGCACGAACTCCCGGATGGCCTTGTGCGTGGCCGCGGTTTTCTCGGATTCCGCCGGCACGCGGTGATCCAGGATGATCACGATGCGCTCCGGATCCCACACCCGCGCCACGCCGATCTCCAGGAAGCTCTTGCGCACCAGGTCGGCGTTCTCGTGCGACATGGCCAGATCGACCGAGGCCACCACGACCTCGTCCGGCGCGACCGTGTCGCGGCCGGAGGCTCTGGCCAGAATCTTTTCGGCAAGCGTCATGCCCATGGCTCACCTGCCCCTACGCTTCGCCCGCGTACTTCTTCTCCAGCGTGGCCCGCGGCAGATACTGGTCTTCCAGTTGCCGGTACTGCTTCAGCCCCACGAACTCGGTATAGTCGGCAAAACTGCTGACCCACTCGCCCTGGCCCGCCAGCAGCCCGGTGGGGGAGGCGCGCAGGGCCTCGAAGAACTGCCGGAGCGCGCGGTGCGTCACCAGGATCGAGGCCACCGGGATGCTCACCCGCGCCACCCCCATGCGGGCCAGCTCCGGAATCGGGATGAGTTCGGTTTTCACGCCGGTGACCGCGTCCATCAGGTTTACCGAGAGCAGGCCCCGAACCTCGCGCACCGCCCGCTCGATGTCGGCGCGGGTTCGTATGCCGTCGAGGAAAGCCAGGTCGGCCCCGGCTTCCAGGTACAAGTTGGCGCGGCGGATGGCTTCGGTGAGCCCGTGGACCGCGCAGGCGTCGGTGCGCGCGTTGATGACCAGCTCGGACCCCAGGCGCCGGCGCACCTCGGCCATGGCGCGCACTTTGCCCGTCATCTCCTCGGCGCTGATGACCTGCTTGCCCTCCATGTGGCCGCACCGTTTGGGGAAGACCTGGTCCTCGAGGTTCACCCCAGCCACGCCCATGGCGATCAGCCGCTCGGTGATGTCGGCGGCGTTCATGGCGTTACCGCCGCCGGTGTCGATGTCGGCCATGACGGGGATGCCGACCGCGCGCACGATGTGCCAGGTGTGGTCGAGGATGTCCTTCATCTCCACCAGGCCCACGTCGGGCCTGGCCAGCAGGCTTCCGGCCAGGCCGAAGCCGCTGACCTGCACGGCCTCGAAGCCGGCAGACTCGATGAGGCGGGCGCTCAGCGCGTCGTGGCAACCGGGCACCACCAGCGCCTGCCGGCGGGCCAGCTTCTCTCGCAACACCGCAGCCAGTGTGACACCCATAGGGAACCCCAGGCCATTATGGTAGTACAAGTTCCGGGCCCCAACAGCCGTACCCCCTGCCGAGCAGGTTGTAGTATTCTGGACAGGGAGCTCTACTGAGCTCCGGAGGATTGGCATGATCGCTAGCAAACTGGCCCGAGTGGCCGCACCCCTGTTCCTGTTGACCGGCCTCGGCCTGGCCCAGACCTCCTCGATCGCGGGCGAGGTCCGAGGCGAGGACGGCCAGCCCCTCAGAGACGCCGTCGTAAAAATCGTCCGCAAAGACATCCGCGGAAACTACAAGACCAAGACCAACAAGAAGGGCGAGTACTTCCACGCCGGCCTGCCCCTGGGCAACTACGAAGTGATCCTGGAAGTCGGGGGCAAGGACGTGGATCGTGTGGCCGCCGTGCGCACGCGGCTGGGCGATCCCGCCCAGGTCAACTTCAACTTGCAGACACTCAAGCAGCGCCAGGAGGCCTTCCAGCGCGCCGCCGAGAGCGGCCAGATCACCCCCGAGCAGGCCCGCGAGTTGAGTGCCGAGCAGCGGGCGGCTCTGGAGAGGACCAAGGGGGAGCGCCAGCAGGCCATGGCCAAGAACAAGGCTCTCAATGACGCCTTCAACACCGGCATGCAGGCGCTCCAGGAGAAGCAGTATGACGCGGCCGCGGACGCCTTCCTCAAGGCCAAGGACGTGGACCCCAAGCAGCACGTGGTGTGGGCGCACCTAGCGGACGCTTACATTGGTCAGGCCTCCGCCAAGACCGGCGCCGAGCAGGAAGCGATCATGAGCAAGGCCCTGGAGGCGTACCTCAAGGCCCTCGAAATCAAGCCCGAGGAGGCCGCCTACCACAACAACTACGCGCTGGCGCTGGCCCGGGCCAAGAAGTCCGATGAGGCTCAGGCCGAGCTCCAGAAAGCCGCTCAGATCGACCCGCCCAACGCGGGCCGCTACTACTACAATCTGGGCGCGCTGCTGGTGAACTCCGGACAGCTCGAACCCGCGGGCGAAGCCTTCAAGAAGGCCATCGAAGCCGATCCCAACTACGCCGACGCGCACTACCAGTTCGGCATGTACCTGGTGGCCAAGGCCACCACCACCCCGGAGGGCAAGATCGTCCCGCCGCCGGGAACCCGGGAGGCCTTCCAGAAGTACCTCGAGCTGAAGCCCACAGGCCCGTTCGCCGACTCCGCCAAGGCCATGCTGGCCACGCTGGAGACCCCGATCGAGACCCGGTACACGAACCCCGAGGCGCAGAAGAAGGCCACCAAGAAAAAGAAGTAGGCCCAGGGCGCGGTGGGGCGTCTCAAGGAGGCGCCCCTCACCATGATGCGAGCGGTTCTTTATCTCCTGGCCACGGTCGTGATCCTGACGCTACTGCGCGGCGTCCTCGGGATCCTGGGCAAGAGCTTGAGCTCGATGATGCAGCCGGGGGGCGCCCCGCAGCGTGGGGAGCCGCGCCGGGGCGGCGAGCTGCGGCTCGATCCGGTCTGCGGGGCCTACGTCGCAGAAGACACCGCGGTTACCAAGACAGTCGGCAAGAAAACCTTCTACTTCTGCTCCGCGGCCTGCCGGGACAAGCACCAGGACGGCTAGCGCTGGGCCGCCCGCGCCGCTGCTGCCCGCAGCGCGGGGCATCCGGCAAAGCGGAGGAGGCGAGCTGGGGTCAGGCGATCCTCCTCAGGATGAAAAGCGCCCCGTGCCGGTTGTGCTAGTATGGTCAGCGCGGGGCCATGGCCACAGTCACCAAGACCAGGACACTGAAAAGAGAGGAACTCCCTGCTCGCATCCCTATTCCCGCCATTTGGAGGCAGGCGGCTGGCATCCTCGGCAAGCACGGCGGTGTCAATGCCCTGGGCTATCAGAGACGGGTGCGTAAGCACTGGGGCGCCCGTTTCAAGAACATCTCCACCCCCGTCTGAGGCATGGTCCTCGACACGAACATCCTCATCGCCTACCTGAACGGAGAGCCCGCGGTAGTTGACGCCCTTTGTCGCTGGAGAGAGGAGGGGCGGGCCTTGTTGATCTCCAGCGTCTCTCTGGCGGAGGTGCTCGCCCTGCCGGCGCTGGGTCCCTCCGATCTGCGGCTGGTGACCCGGTTTTTGCGAACTTTCCTGTCCATCGCGTTCGACGATCACGTGGCCGAGGTGGCCGCCGGCCTCAGCCGAGCGTACCGGCTCAAGCTCCCGGACGCCGCCATCGCTGCGACAGCCTTGATCCACGCCGTTCCGCTCGTGACCCGGGACCGCGTTTTCCGGCGGCTGGCAGAGGTCGAGCTGGTGGGGATGTAGGCGGTATTTCCCGCCCATCTGTGCACCGCGGCGGGGCCCACGCGCGGGCGCACCAGCAGGAGCCGACGCCGGATCTCCCGAGGCCGGCACTTGACACACGAAGATCTTCGTAGTAAGATCTTCGTAGTTATGCCGTCCCCGCCGCCCCGCCCCACCGATGCCGAGCTGGAGATCCTCGCCGTGCTCTGGGAGCGCGGCGCGAGCACCGTGCGCCAGGTTCACGAGGCGGTCTGCCGGCGCAAGCCGGCGCAGTACACCACGGTGCTCAAGCTGCTCCAGATCATGGCCGAGAAAGGCCTGGTCCGGCGGGACGAGGCGCAGCGCGCCCACGTCTATGAAGCCAGCCGGCCGCGCGAGTGGACGCAACGGCAGTTGGCCGGGCACTTGCTCGAACGGGCCTTCGGCGGCTCGGCCAGGAGCCTGCTCGTGGGGGCGCTCTCGGCGCGCCGGGCTTCGCGCCGGGAGCTGGCCGAGATCCGGAAGCTGCTGGAGGAATACGAGAAAGGCGGCGGATGAACACGCTCGAAGCCTTGGCCGTCACGCCGCTCGCCGAAGGGCTGGGCTGGGCGCTGCTCCACTTTCTGTGGCAGGGGACGTTCATCGCCCTGGCCCTGGCGGCTGCGCTCGGCTTCTTCCGGCCCTCTTCGCCGCGTGTGCGCTATGCCCTGGCCTGCCTCGCGCTGCTGCTGATGCCGGTGACCTTCGCCGTCACTGCGGCGCTTTCCACGCCGACGGACGGCGTGCGGGCCGGGTTCGCCCTGCCGCTGGGCGCGCCGGCGGGAAGCGGCACCGTCCCACCCTCCGCGCCCGCGGAGTGGACCGCGCCGTGGTGGGAGCTGGCGAGCGGCCACCTGCCGTGGATCGTGCCGTTTTGGGCCGCCGGGGTGTTGCTGTTCTACGCCCGCGCCCTGGGCGGGTGGATGGCCGCCCAGCGGTTGCGGAAAGCCGGCGCGCGCCCCGCGCCCGCACTCTGGCAGGAAAGACTGGCGAGGCTGGCCGCGCGGGTGCGGGTGTCACGGCCGGTGCTTCTGCTGGAGTCCTGGCGAGCGGAGGTCCCGGTGGTGATCGGCTTCCTGCGCCCGGTCATTCTGATGCCTGCGAGCGCCCTGACCGGTCTGGCGCCGGAGCAACTGGAGGCCATCCTGGTGCACGAGCTGGGGCACATCCGCCGCGGCGACTACCTGGTCAACCTGCTCCAGAAGCTGGTCGAGGGCCTGCTGTTCTACCACCCTGCCGTGTGGTGGGTGTCGTTGCAGGTCCGGGCGGAACGTGAGGCCTGCTGCGATGACCTGGCCGTGGCCCTCTGCGGGAACGGGCACGCCTATGCAGCCGCGCTGGTTGCGCTGGAAGAAAGACGCTGGGCGGTGGAGGCACCCGCACTCGCCGCCACGGGAGGGAGACTCATGGGACGCATCCGTCGTTTGCTCAAGCAACCGGAGGGGCCGCAGCCGGGCGTGGCTCTGGCTCTGGTAGCGACTCTGCTGGTGGTGCTGGCCGGTGGCGCCCTAGCCGCGTGGCAGCCGCAAGGGCCGCCTGCGCCCCCCAAGCCCGCGGCACTGCCTGCACCGGCGGCGCCGGCGTCACCGGCGCCGGTCGCTGCGCCCCCCGTGCCCGCCGTGCCGCCGATGATCACGCCACAACCCGCGCCTCCTGTGCCACCTGCCCCGGGCCAGTCCAGAGACGGCTTCGCCATCTTCGCGGGCGACAACACATTCATGACGGGCTGGTTCAGCAACATGGACACAGAGCAGGCCCGCCGATACGGGAAGGCGGAGGAGTTCATCTGGGTGCGGCGCGCCGGCCAGACCTACATCATCCGCGATCGCGGCACGATCCAGCGTGCGCGCGAGCTCTACCCGGAGGAGGCGCGCTTCGCCATCGAGACGGCCAAGTGGCGCGCCGAGTCGCTCGCCGAACAGCTTCGGCTGCCCTCCACGGGCACGGAGCTGGCGCCGGAGCTCGAGCAACTGACCAGGATGCTGCGGGAACTTCGGGAGGGCGCTGTCACCGAGCGCAAGCTGGCTGAGGCGGAGTCCGCGCTAGCGCAGGCCGAGGCCCGGCTTCAGGAGCTACGTTTCCGGCTGGCGGAGACGCAGGCGCGGCGGTCGGCCCAACAGGCCGAGCTGGAGTCGCAGGACGCGGAACGCAGGACGCTGCGGAGCGACCGCCTGGAGCGGGTCTGGCGCCTGCTCGACGACGCCATCGCCCGGGGTCTGGCGGAGCGCATCCCGCCGCAGTAACCACCGCCGCCCGCTAGCGCGACGGCGGGCGCAGGTGACGGTCCGCGAAGTTGAGGTACTGCTCCCAGTCGTAGTCGGTTATGTCGTGCTTGCCGGCACGAAGGTGGTAGCCGATGCGGGTCATCACCGGCTGGTGGATGCCCGGCATCTCCTGAACCCCCACGCCGTCGGTGCCCAGCAGCCGGTAGACCGGGTCGGCGCCCTTGGCGCCCAGGAACTCGCCGCGCGGATCGGCCCACAGGTCTTCCTGGGCGCTCGCTACGTAAACCGGACGCGGCGCCATCAGAGCGATGAGCATGTGCTGATCCACCGGCAGCTCGCTTTCGCGGTCGCTGTACTTGCGGAAGTTTTCGCAGAACCAGTGCGGGAAGGCAGTGTTGATGCGCTGGACGGTCTCGCCGAACCAGCGCCGGCTGAGGGCCGCCCCGCCGCAGCCGGAGTCATTCGAGATCACCAGGGCGAAGCGCGTGTCCTGCGCGCCCGCCCACAGCGAGGTCTTGCCCAGCCGCGAGTGGCCCAGGACGGCCACGCGCCGCGCGTCGATGGAGGGGTCTCGCTCGAAGTAGTCCAGGGCGCGGCTCAAGCCCCAGGCCCAGGCGCCGATGGCGCCCCACTCGTCGGCCGCGGGCCGCGTCTGTCCCCGCCGGTAGAACAGCGGGTGCACGCCGTTCTGAAAGCCGTCGTCGAAGTCCGGGTCGAGATCGCCGTAGTAGACGGTGGCCAGCCCGTAGCCGCGCGCCAGGAGCTTCTCGACCGGCCAGCGGCTGGCGGCCGAGCCGCGCGACTTCTCGGGGGCCGGGCTGCTCACCACCCCGCCGGCCGGGCCCGATCGCAGCCACAGGGTCGCAAGCTTGATGCCAGGGTCGGGATGCACAGCCTGGTTGCCGTTGAAATTCAGCGCGACGAACACCGGCACGGGTTTCTTTGCGGAGGCCGGCAGGAAGATGAGCAGGTCCATCTTCGGCCCGTCATTCTTCACGGTGAAGTAAAGCGTGATCTCCTTGCGAACAGCCCTGCCCGCGAGCGCCTTCGGGTCGGTGGAAGTCACTTCATGTCGGAGCTTCCCGGTCCACCGCGGCGTGCGTCCGTAAAAGTGCGTCTCGAAGAGCCTCAGGATCTCGGGACGGCGGCGCTTCCACCAGGTCTCGGTGTCGGTGACGCGCGTGCCGTCGGCCATCACCAGCGGGTCGGGCAGCGTGTAGCTGGGGACTTTGGATTCGTCGTAGTTGACGTCCGGGCGTTGCGGTTGCGCCAGGCACACCGCGGCGAGCAGAAACAGGCCTCTCATAGTCCCTGATCGTACTAGAATGAGCAGTGCCACCGATGGTCGAGATCTCCAGCAAACGCGAGGCGCAGCAGCGCGCCGACCGCATGCGCGCCTTCCGCGAGGAGCTGGCGCAGCTCGAGAGCGAAGGCGCGCTCACGCTCTCCGACGAGCAGCGCCAGCGGCTGGAGGCCCACCTGGAAGAGAAGCTGGCCGAGCTGGCCCGCCAGTTCGACGTCGATACGACCGAGAGCCAGCGCCAGGTCTCCTGGGGCATGCGCATCGCCTCGACCATCGGGGCGCTGGCCCTGTGCGCGGCGGTGTACCTGTTCTTCTACCGCTACTGGGGCCTGCTCACGACGCCGGTGCAGGTTGCCCTCCTGGTGACGACGCCGATCCTGTGCCTGCTCGGCGCCCAGTTTGCGGCCCGGCGCGAACGCACCCTCTACTTCACCTCGCTCATCTGCCTGGTCGCGTTTGCCGCGTTCATCGCCAACCTGAGCGTCCTGGCGGGCATCTTCAACGTGACGCCGTCACCGGGAGCGTTTCTGGCCTGGGCGCTGTTCGCGCTGCTGCTGGCCTATCACTACCGCCTGCGCCTGCTGCTGCTGGCCGGGCTGGTCTGCGCGATCATCTACGGCGCGGCGCTCCTGGCCATGCTGGCCGGGGTCTTCTGGGTCAACCTCATCGAGAACTCGGAGAATCTCATCGTCCCCGGTCTGCTCGTGCTGGGAGCGTCCCGGCTGGTGCCGCGGAAGACGCATGGCGAGTTCCCGCCCGTCTATCACCTGCTGGGGCTGTTCACGGTTTTCGTCGCCGTGTTCGTGCTGTCGATCACCGCCCGCAGCAGCTACCTGCCCTTCGAGCACAAGTACGCCGAGGTGTTCTACCAGGTGGCCGGGCTGGGCGGAACGGCTTTCACGGTGTGGATGGGTATCCGGCAACGCCAGGCGGGCGTGGTGTATCTCGGGGCGGGTTTCTTCATCCTACTCCTGTACGCGCGCTTCGTAGACTGGTGGTGGGACTGGATGCCGAAGTACCTGTTCTTCCTGGTGATCGGGCTGATCTCGGTGGCACTGCTGGTGGTCTTCAAGCGGCTGCGGCGCCGGCTGCTGGAGGGCGTGGTATGAACCTGCGCGGCTTTGTGCTCCCGGCGGCCCTGGTGGTGCTCGCGGACGCCTGGTTGCTCATCGGGGTGGCGCGCAACCGCGCCGGCGAGCCTGACGCAGTCGTCGAGCTGACCGAGCGGGAACTCAGTTTGGTGCGCCTGGGCGAGGAGAATTCCGGCGTGGCCCTGGACATGGAGTGGCAGGGCCCGCGCCTCCGTCCTGTGGAAGCGGGCCGGGACTGGTTCGACGAGGCCAAGCTCCGCCAGTTGGGCTTCGACTTCGGCAGGCGCTCCCGGAATCCTCTCCCCAAGGAAGCCTATGTAGTGTTCGAGCACCAGGCACCGGCTGCGCGCGCTGGCACACGCCTGTTCGCCGTGGACGTGGGCCGCGATCCGGCGGATCTGCGCCGCCGCTATCCGGACCGCACCCGCTACATCATCATGCGGTCGATGGTGCGCGCGGTGGCAGCGCAGGGAGCACCGCGTCGTCTGCGCGGCGCCGTCGTGCTGTTGTTGCCTCCACAGATCTACGTGCCGCTACCGTTCGCCGATACCCTCTCGCCGCTCAGCATGAAGCCGGCGGAGACGCCCCGTTACGCGGTCACACTTCACTTCGGCCGTAACTACGAGCCCTGGGTGGCCGGCGTCCGCCTGCTGCCCCAGACTTGACCCTTGCGGTCCTGGCCTGGCGCGAGCTCACTTCAGGATGCGGAAGATATTCGAGTAGTCATCCGTCCACGGCCGGAAGCTGGGGTGGGGCGACAAGAGGTAGCCGGAGGCCAGCCTGGGCGCCAGGGCCGCGCGGGTGCTCTCTTCCATGATCAGCACCCACGAAGAGCGGAAGCACAGGAGGTCGTCTTCGTCGGGCGTGAACTCCAGGCACACGGCCACTTTGCCAAAATGGCTGGCGGCGCGTTCCATCACCGGGCGCAGGTCCAGGTACTTGTTCGAGATGTTCAGCGCCAGGACTCCTCCAGGCTTGAGATGCGGCAGGTAGGTGCGAAAAGCCTCCAGGGTGACCAGGTGGGCGGGAACGGAATCGCCCGAGAAGGCATCCATGACCAGCACGTCGAACCCCTGGTCCGGCTCGCGCTCCAGTGACAGGCGCCCATCTCCCAGCACCGTTTCCACTCGCGCCGGCGTGTCCCGCAGGTAGGTGAACTCGGTGCGCGCGATCTGGAGCACCTGGGGGTTGATTTCATAGATCCGGAAGAGGTCCCCGCGCCGCCCATACGCGACCAGTGTGCCGGCGCCCAGGCCCAGGATGCCGATCCTCCGCGGCGGGTCGTCCGGTCGGGCTTGCATCACCCGGCCAGCCCCGCCTTCCGGGCAGAAGTAGGTCGAGGGTTTGCGACGGTATTCCTCGGCCAGGACCTGTTCGCCGTGGTCGATCACTCCGTGCAGCAGCTTGCGGCGCACCCCGGCGCCGTCGTCTTCGTCCACTTCCCTCACACGCAACTGGCCGTAGAAGTTGCGCACGGAGATGGGGCAGTTCCGGAAGTCCCGCCGCGCCAACCAGCACAGCACCCCGACGTAACCGCAAAGCCCGCAGGCCAGCACGGCGCGAAGCCACCTGGCCCGCCGCGGCCAGAGCACAATCACCGCCAGGGCCGCGCACAGCGCCAGGCCGATCGGCAGTTCGTGGTAGGCGCGGAACAGGCTGGGGGCGGCCAATCCCACGAACAATCCCCCCAGTGCGCCCCCCAGAGCGACCATAACGTAGAAGGTGGTCAGGTAACGCGGGCTGGGCTTTCTGCGGACCAGTTCGCCATGGCACACCATCGAGAACACGAACAGACTGCCGGCACAGAGCAGCACCATGCGGGATACGTGCAAACTCTCGCCCTCTCCCGACCACTGGTAGGTCAACGCGGCCAGCGCCAGAGGCAGGGCCCCGAGGAACACCGGGCGGAAGTACAGCCGCGGGGCCTCAAAGCAAATGATGAAACTCAGCAGGTAGACCGACAGAGGCACGACCCAGAGAAACGGAATAGCAGCCACATCCTGGGTGAGATAGGCGGTGATGGCCAATAGCAGGATGGAGGCGCAGGCCGTCAGAGCCAGCCACAGCCAACGCAGGCGCCAGCGCGGCGGCGGCTCGAGGGGCGAATTGGCGCCGCCGGCGGAATGGGCTGCGGGCGCCGCTCTTCCGGCAGCCCGCCACGCCGTCACCGCGCACAGGACGGCGAAACCGGTGTAAACCGCTGACCAGGCCTGCCCTTGCAGCCGTACCGTGAGATTCGGTTCGACCAGAAACGGGTACGCCAGCAGCCCCGCGAGCGAGGCCAGGTTGGACAGGGCGAACAGGCGGTAAGGAACCCCGCCGACGCGCGTGCGCGCGTACCAGGCTTGCAGCAGCGGGCTGGTGGTGGAAAGCAGGAAATATGGCAGGCCCACGGAGGACGCCAGCAGGCCCAGTATCCGCCAGGCGGGGTATTCCACCGCACCGCCCTTCCAGGAGGGGTCGGGCGCCACCCCCAACACCAGCAGGCTCAGCAACAGAATGGCCCCATGCACCAGGCCCTGCCAGCGCGGGTTCAGGTGTTCGTGCAGCCAGTGCGCGTAAAGGTAGCCCAGCAACAGAACCACCTGGAAGAACAACATGCAGGTGCTCCACACCGAGGAGGCCCCGCCGAACCACGGCAGAATCATCTTGGCGATGATCGGCTGAATCTGGAACAGGAGGAAGGCTGAGAGGAAGATCGTTATGGGGTAGAGTGCCATCAGCGCGTTCGCTGGCCGCCAGCCGGGCCCTCCAGGGCCCGAAGTCTGCTAGTGTACGACGGATCACCACGAGGAGTCGTTCCAATCGAGGCGCGTGACGCCCCGGCCCGAAGCCCCAGCAGGTACAATGGACTTCCTCGATGCCTTGTACAAGCGGAGCAAAAGGGTGACCCAAGTCTCACGCCGCACTTTCCTCGGGCAGAGCGCGGCCGCGGCCATGAGCCGCGCCGCCGCTGCCCGCCCCAACATCCTCTGGGTCTCTTGCGAGGACACCGGCCCGGAGATCGGCTGTTACGGCGACCCGCACGCCATCACGCCCAACATCGACCGCCTGGCCGCCCAGGGCGTGCGCTACACGCGCGCCTACACGGTGGCCGGCGTTTGCGCCCCCAGCCGATCCGGCATCATCACCGGGATGTATCCCTCCACCCTGGGCTCGCAGTACATGCGCTGCCGCATCACGCTGCCGGATTTCGTGAAATGCTTTCCCGAATACCTCCGCCAGGCCGGTTATCACTGCACCAATAACGTCAAAACCGATTACAACTTCGACCCGCCCAAGAACGCCTGGGACGAGATCAGCAACAAGGCGCACTGGAGGACTCGCCCCCAGGGCCGACCTTTCTTCGCGGTCTTCAACATCACCACGACGCATGAGAGCCAGGTGCGCCTGCGCGGCGCCGAGTACGAGCGGGTGACGGCTCGTCTCACCGCCCGCCAGCGCCGCGACCCGACCCGCCTGCCGCTGCCGCCCTACTACCCGGACACGCCGGTGGCGCGCCGCGACTGGGCCAACTACTACGAAGTCGTCACCGCCATGGACTACCAGGT
>CAZIRH010000022.1:0-23275 GCA_964541065.1 uncultured Solibacteraceae bacterium | reverse complement strand
AGCTTCTTGAGCCGCTGCGAGGAAAGCTGGCCGATGGGGATGTAGAGCACCGAGCGGCCCAGGCGGTAGGCGATGGTGCGAAACACCGAGCGGGGCGGGCGCGGCGCCACGTACACCACGTGGCGCTGGAGCGAGTAGTCCAGCCCGGCCAGCAGCAGGCGTTCGGGCTTGGTCTGGGCGAAGTCGTAGTCCGGATCGCTCCACACGTCGATCATGCGCCGCGGCGGCAGGGTCATCAGGAAGCCGCCGTACTCGGCCCGCCCGATGCCCGGCCCCACCAGGTGCTCGAAGGGGTTGCTCGAGTAGAAGGCCATGTCGGACTCGTTCTGGTGCTCGCCCAGCCAGGTGGTGAGGTACTGGTAGCGGTCCTGGCGGTCCTCGTCGAAGACGACCACCACGCTGCCGACTTCGCCCGCGATCTTCTCCAGTTGCCGCACGTAGATCTTGCCTTCGTGCCAGTTGCGGATGGTCTGGCGGATGTCGATGCCATCCAGGAGTGAGGTGGTGAACGGCTCGGTGCGCGTGCGCTCCTCCGAGAGGATGCTCCTGGCCTTGCGCTTGAGGACGCGGCCGAAGTCCTCGACCACGAGGTCTTCCGGCGGGTAGGAGCAGATGGCCTCCCCGTTGAACTGCCGCGCCCACTCGCCGGGGAACTTCTCTTTCGCGCGCGGCTTCAAGCCCAGCGGGCGCAGGCGCTGCTTGGGGCGGGGAAGGCGCCGCCGAAGCCGGATGCGCTTGGTGCGGAGCCAGACCTCCTCGCCTGAGAGGTTCACGGTCTCCAGATCGCTCTCCGCCTTCTGCGGCGGGTAGCGGCCGCCGGTTTCCCAGACGTCCCAGGCGTAGTTGTCGTCCACGATCGAGCGCGCCGCTACGGTCATGTCAAACAGCCCGGCGGTGAGTTCGCCGCTCGCCAGCGCCAGGTTGCGCGCGTAGCGCGCCAGCAAGCGCGGCTGCCAGCGCGTCAGACGCTCGCCGGTGTTCTTTTCATAGGCCGCGGCGGCCTCGCGGAAAACCGCCAACTGCGCCCGGCGCCGGTCGATGGGATGCCGCTCCGCCATCTCGGCGCGGAACTGCTCGTAGCGGTGCTGAAGGAACGGATACTCGACGGTGATCTCCGCCAGGCAAGCGGGGTGGGGGTTCACCAGGTCCACCATGCGCGGCAGCAAGCGCCGGCGCGGCGGCGGTTGCGGCTCTTCCATGGCATCCAGTACGGCGTCCATCAGGTTGAGCGAGACCACCACCAGCACGCGGTCCTCGGGCCCGGTGCCCTGAAGCTTCCAGGCGATCCCGGAGGCGTGCTCGGCGGTTTGCTCCGAACGCGGCTGGGGGTGAACGCGGTAAGCCTCGATGTACTTTTCCAAACCGATGTGCTGGATGGAGTAGGGATCGGGGTAGGCGTCGGGTAAGTGCGGGCGCTCGCCCAGGTCGGGGTCGGCGAACAGGGCCTGCGCACCGATCTCCTGCGCGCTGCGGAGGGCTTCGGTGAACGGGTCGGCAGGTTCGACGGGCACGTAGACGGCGCGTTCTTCGTCCTTCTCGTCTGGGTAGAGCAGAACCGTGATTTCGGGCAGCCGCTCGAGGGCGCGCAGGTAGGCCTCCCGTAACGTCACGGGGAGCTCGACGGCCACCACCTCCGGTCTCTCGCTCAGGATGGCCTGCCGCACCTCGATGGCGAATTCCATGCGTCCGGGAACCACGGGCAGGTAGCGGAACCGGCCACGCCGGAGGCTGACAGCGTCCTTGAGGAGCGCCGCCAGCTCGCGCTCAAACTCGCGGGACATAGCGCAGCGCCTCTTCGCCCAGCGTTTCCAGAATGGCCAAGTGAAGCGCCTGGCTCTCCTGGACGCGATCCTCCGCCAAGCCCTTGAGCTTCATGGCGAAGCGGGCGATGTTGATGCCGTCGCGCACGGTGTAGCGCTCGTCGGCAGTGTGGGCCTGCTGGAGAAACTCGGTGACGTACTGGAGGATGCGCTCCTCGCCGAAGGGCAGGTTCTCTTTGAGGATCTGGTACTCCTCGTCGCGCTCGGGGAAGTCGATGAGAATCGAGGGCTGGAGGCGGGAGTGGATGTACTCGGGCAGGTCGAAGGTCGAGGCGTCGTCGTTCATGGTGGTGACCAGCCGGAACTGCGGATGGGCGTGGATCTTGATGCCGGCCACCACCGATTCGACGTAACGGCGCGCGTCCAACAGCGGCGCCAGGCTGGCCCAGCTCTTCTCGCTCATGCGGTTGCCTTCGTCCAGGATGGCGACGGCGCCGCGGATGACCGCCGTGAGCAGCGGCGAAGCCACGTAGCGCAGCTTGGAAGGACCTTCGATGACCGGCTGCACGATGAGGTCTTCGGGGCGCGTGTCCACGGTGGCCTGCATGATGTAGACCTCGCGGCCCAGGCGCTGGGCCGCAGCGTAGGCCAGGGTGGTCTTGCCCACCCCGGGCCGCCCGATCAGGCGGGGGTGCATGGGCAGGTCGTGCTCGTCCACCACCAGCCACGCGGCCAGGAGCTGCCGCATGACCTCCTCCTGCCCGACCCAGCGGATGGGGATCTCGTCCGGGTGGGCCAGGTGGAGGGTGACGCCCTCGAGCTCGACGGTCATCAACCGCTATTCTCCCAGATTCCGGCGCCCTGATATGGCCTGCGAGCTCGCGTGATGCAGAACTGGAGGCTGTTCCCTTTTGCGCGGCAGCGAGCTATGCTGACAGGCAGCGCGCGGAGGGCACCAATGCAGACCGGAAGACTGGAGGCCGCTGACCAGATCGCCTACGCAACAGAATTCCGTGACGGGAGGACGCGAGTGCACGGCGACGGGCTTCCCGTCTTCACAGTCGCCGTCGCCGACGAAGCGCAGTGGCAATGGTTCCTGAAAGCCGATGCCTATTCGGCGGCCATGGCCTTCGTGCGGGGCGACTTCGACATCCGCGGCGATCTGATCGCCGCAATTCGCTTCTTCAAGCCAGCGGTCCCTCGCAAGAACCTGAAGCATTGGCTTCTGGCGGTGCTGGAGCGGTTCGCGCCCCACCGGCTCGAATCCTGGTTCCAGACCAGGTCCCGGGCCGCGCGAAACATCCGTTTTCACTACGACCGCTCGAACGACTTCTACTGCCAGTTCCTCGACTCGCGGATGCAGTACTCTTCCGCCTATTTCCAGGACCCGGCCTGGTCGCTGGAGCAGGCCCAGCTCGCCAAACTGGACCTGATCTGCTCGAAGCTGGCGCTCAAACCGGGTGAACGCTTCCTGGACGTGGGCTGCGGCTGGGGAGGCTTGCTCATCCACGCGGCCGAGCGCTACGGCGTGGAAGCCGTCGGCTGCACCCTGAGCCGCCGGCAGTTCGAGTACGCCACCGCGGCGGTGGCTCACAACGGCCTGACGAACCGCGTGCTCATCCGGGACATGGACTACCGCGATGTGGAAGGCACGTTCCAGAAAATCGCCTCGATCGGCATGTTCGAGCATGTGGGTCGCCGCCGGCTGCGCGAGTACTTCCGGAAGATCTGGGCTCTGCTCGAACCGGACGGCCTGTTTCTGAATGCGGGCCTGACGCGCCCGCAGTTTGTGAAGAATGACCCCGAAACCCTGTTCTCGCAGCGCAAGGTCTTCCCGGGCGGCGAATTGGTGCACTTGGCCGACGTGGTGCGCGAAGCGGAGAACTGCGGGTTCGAGGTGCTGAACACCGAGGACCTGCGGTCTCACTACGCCCTGACCGCCCGGGAGTGGGTGCGCCGCCTCCAGCAGAACCGGGACGCCTGCCTGCGGCTGGTGGATGCCGAGACATACCGGATCTGGCTGCTCTACCTCTCCAACTTCATCCTGAACTTCGAGCGGGGCCTTGCGGGAATGTACGACGTGCTCATGGCCAAGCGCCGCGGCGCCGCGGCTGGGTAGCTCCTAAGCTTCGTCTTGGAGGTGAGCAGGGCGTCTCTGGCGACGCGCTCAACCCAACAAGCGAACCTCGGGGTGAGACGGTCGGGCTTTTGCCACGAACCTCTCGTCCGCAGTGAGGAGTGGCGCGCCAAGGCGCTCAGCGAGCGCCAGGTAAAGGCAATCCTGCAAGGGGTGGCTCAGCGCGATGGCGAGTTGCAGGGCACGCGGCAGATCGACCTCGTCGGGGACCAACGCCACCACCCCATCGATTATCGCCTGGAACCACAACTCTGCCGCTGTCTCAGCGTCCTGAGCGTCGATCTCACCGCAGCGCGCCTTCCGGGCGATGGCGGCAGCGACTTCGACTCGCATCAGCGCCGGGCCCAGCAAGCTCTCACTGCCGGTCAAGAGGCGCTGCGCGGCGGCATCACCGGGTTCCGGCAGCAACCACTTCACGGCGACACTGGCATCGACCACGATCATCCGCGCAGCTCGCGGTCGGCGCGTATCCCGACCGTGCTATCGCTGACCGTGCCGTACTTGCGCCGCAGCATTTGGCGAAAAGCGGATAGCTCGGCGGCGCGCTCCAGTCTTGGCCTGGAAGCCGCCTCCGTCAGCAGGATGCGCAGTTCCTCCTCCAGACTGCGGCCGGCGGCCTTGGCACGCGCCTTGACGGTGGCGACCACCCAGTCAGGGAGTCTGCGAATCTTGACGTCTGGCATGAGCCCATTATGACCCCATGGGGGCACGGGGTCAATCCCCGAACGGGCACCTTCCCATCTCTTGGTGCGCCGGCCGCCCTTTCACCGCCGGAAGGTCCAGCGCATCTTGAGCGCGAGGAACTCGCTGTCGGGCGCCAGCAGCAGATCGTTGCGGCTGGTGCGGAGCCGCTGCCAGCCCCGGTTCCACACCAGGAACAGCTCGCGGCCGGGCTTCAGCGTCCAGCGCAGGCGCGTGTTCGTCCCCAGGTTCTGCGATTCGCTGTCGTACTGAACGAAGCTGGTCAGCACCAGATTGGGGCTCCAGGCGAAGGCCGTCTGCAACTGCCAGAGCCGCTGCACGAAGTTGCCCTCTTTCAAGTGTCCGAAGTTCTGCTCGACGGCGAGGCCTGCCTGGTAGCGCCCGCGCGGCGAGGTCCAGCGCACATGGCTCTGCCACTGTGTGAGGTCACCGCTGTAGAAGCTGCCGAACCCCGCGCTGGAGCCGGCTTGCAGGGGCCGGTGCGAGCTGGACTCGGCCTCCACGTTCCAGCGGTTGAAGCGGTAGGCCCCAGGCCGGATGGAGAGGCCCTCGGTGATCTCGAAAGGCTCCGGCAGCCACTCGTACTGCGGTGCCCAATCGAACTCGAAGAGGTCGCCTGACTCGAACTGCACTTTGACCGGCGCTATCTCGGCGTTCCAGCTCTCGTTGATGCCGCGCAAGTTGGTGACCCGGGAGTACTCGGTATCGAAGAAAGCCTGGCGTATGAAGCGGAACGATCCGCTCTTGGAGGGCCGCGGCATATACTCGCACCCGGTGAAGGACTGCCGCGTGCCCGGGCGCGGCAGGAAGCCGAGCGCCGGCGACAAGGCGTTGCCGAATTCACTGATGACCACTCTGCAATCCCACAGGTCGTTGGGGTAGTCAATCTTGAAGCCCCAGCCGCTGCGGCGGCCCTCGGGCACATCGCCCGCGCTCAGGGCCGTCCAGCCGGCCAGCAGGAGATTCTTGTCGCCCCGGAATTTCGAGGTCCGCCACACCGCGTCGAACCCCGCCAGCGTGTTCTGCTTGCGCCCCTCCGGATCGCCGTGGGTGACGAGCGTGCCCACGCGCAGGTTCTGGTTGACGTCAAAGGAGGCGCGGCCCGCGAACAGGTTGGTCGCGGGTGCGAGGCTGGTCTCGCGGGTTTGGACGTCAAGCATGGCCAGGTTCCAGCGGCCTACGCGCCCGTTCAGCTTCACGCCCGCGTCGATGGGCACCTGCTGGCCCCTCAGCAGTCCCACGCGGCGCGTGAAGAAGGGGATGAAGTCCTCCCCGGGCCCCAGGCCGAACTCGAACTGGTTGGCGCCCTCCAGAAAAAAGGCGCGCTTCTCGGGGAAGAACAGCGGGAAGCGGGTGAGGTTGACCTGGCGCGTGTCCACCTCGGTTTCGGCGAAGTCGGTATTGCCGGTGAAGACGGCGGCGAGCTTCGGGGTGATGCGCCAAGTGAAGTCCAGGCCCGCAGCGCCCTGCCAGGTGCGCGGGCCGCGGCCGAAGAGGTCCTTCATGCGGCCCGTCGCGTAGGGCGTGAACTCCAGCCCGCGGCCCTGGGTTAGCGCCTCGGTGCCGGGCAGTTCACCGGCCCGGCTCATGTCGTAGAGGAAGGCGTCCAGCCGCGGCGAGGCCCAGCGCAGGGTGATGGTTTCCCGCGCCACGCTGCGCTCGAAATTCAGCCCCCAGGCTCTCAAGCCTGGCGTGAAGTTGAGGGTCCGCACCGGGATCTCGATCTCCGCCGTCCAGCCGCTTTCGGTGCGCGCGGTGCGGGCGTCCCAGATGCCGTCCCAATCGGGCGCGGGGTGCTCCGGGTCGGAGATCAGCCCGTCCAGGCGGGCGCCGGCGGCGTTGATCTGGAAGTAGTAGCCCGTGCGCCTGTCGCCGTAAGGGTCCAGCACCACGCTGACCGTGTCGTCCCCTTCCAGCGAGGCGTCGCGCTGCATGGTATGGATCGCGATCTTACTCGGCTCCGGGTCCGTGCAGTGGAACGCAAAGTACAGCGTGTCTCTGGTGATCAGGACTCGCACTTCGGTCTTGAAAGGCGTCGGCTCTCTGGGGCGCGGCGATTGCTGCACCAGCTCGACCACCAGCCCCGCTTTGCCCCACGCCGCTTCGTTGGGACGCCCATCCAGACGAATGGGATCGCCATCGGGCGCCGCCACCAGGCGCGCCGCCACCGCCGCGCACAGCCAGGACTTTCGGGTCGGCCTCATCGGTTCGAAGCGACGTGAGACGCTGCCCCTACTGCCCCACGATCTCCAGGAAGCGCGCCACGGTCTCGATGCCGCGGTAGAAGTTGGGCAAGTGGAACTTCTCGTTGGGGGCGTGAAGATTGTCATCCGGTAGGCCAAAGCCCATCAGCACGCTGGGGATGCCCAGGTGCTCCTGGAAGACGCCGACGATGGGGATGGAGCCGCCCGAGCGGGTGTAGACGGTCTCCTTGCCGAAGGCCTCGGTCAGGGCCTGGGCGGCGGCGCGGATGAAGGGACTGTCTGGGTCCGTCAGCGAGGAGTCGCCCACGTGCAAGATCTTCACCTCGGCGCTGACCCCTTTGGGACAAACCTGGGCCACGGCGCTCTTGAACTGAGCGATGGCCTCGTCGATGCGCTGATCGGCGACTAGGCGCATGCTGATCTTGGCCACCGCGCGGGCCGGGATGACGGTCTTGGCGCCTTCGCCGGTGAACCCGCCGCGAATACCGTGCACTTCGAGGGTGGGCCGCGCCCAGGTGCGCTCGAAGACCGTGTAGCCGGGCTCCCCAACCAGCTCGCGCGCGCCCATCTCCTTGAGGTACTCCTCCTCGGTGAAGGGCAGGCGCGCCCAGGCGGCCTGCTCCTTGTCACTGGGCGGGCGGATGCGGTCGCAGAATCCGGGGATATGGAGGCGCCCCGCGCGGTCCTTGAGCGCGGTGAGGATCTCAGCGATGGCCTGGATGGGGTTGGGCGCCGCGCCGCCGTACACCCCCGAATGCAGGTCGTGGCCGGCGCCCTGAACGTGCAGCTCGCCGTAGACGATGCCGCGCAGGCCCACGCAGATGGTGGGCAGTTCCGGGGCGAACATCTCGGTGTCGCAGACCACCGCCGCGTCGCAGGCCAGCCGCGACGGCTTCTGCTTCACGTAGTCGGTAATGTGCTCCCCGCCGCTTTCCTCCTCGCCCTCGACGAGGAACTTCACGTTGACGGGTAGTGTCCCATGGGTCTTCAGCCAACCCTCGACGGCCTTGACCAGAATCAGGGTCTGCCCCTTGTCGTCGCAGGCGCCGCGCGCGTAGATGTTATCGTCGCGGATGTCCGGCTCAAAGGGCGGGGACTTCCATTCCTCCAGCGGGTCGGGCGGCTGAACGTCGTAGTGCCCGTAGAGCAGCAGGGTGGGTTTGCCCGGCGCGCCGAGCCATTCGGCGTAGACCAGCGGGTTGCCGGGGCCCTCGATCAACTCGACGGCGCTGAGGCCGGCGCCGCGCAGCTCCTCGAGGAGGAACTCCGCGGCCCGACGGATGTCCGGCTTGTGCTCGGGCAGCGTGCTGATGCTGGGGATGCGCAGGAACGTCTTCAACCTTTCCAGGAACGCGGGGCGGTTCTGCTCGTAGTAGTTCATTTCAGCCTCGATTCTTCGTCTGCCGGGCGGGGTCCAGAAGCTCCTTGAGCCGGACTTCCGGGATCCCGCTCTTCTCACGAGCCACTTCCGGGATGGTCCGACCGGCGTCGTAGGCCTCTTTAGCCAAGGCCGCCGCCTTATCATAGCCGATCTCCGGGACCAGCGCAGTAGCCATGGCCAGCGATTGCTCCAGGTAGGCTGCCGTGCGCTCCCGGTCCGCCTCCAGATCTCGCACGCACCGTTCGGCGAAATTGCGCGTGGCGGCGCTGAGCAGTTCGATCGATTCCAGCAGATCGTATGCCATGACGGGCATCATGGCGTTCAGCTCGAAGTTGCCTGCGGCGCAGCACCACGTGATGGTAGCGTCATGACCGATCACCTGCGCGCAGACCATCAGGACGCTCTCGACGATTACCGGGTTCACCTTGCCGGGCATCATGCTCGAGCCCGGTTGAACGGCCGGGAGCCGCAGTTCTCCGAGGCCGCAACGCGGGCCCGATCCGAGCCAGCGAATGTCGTTGGCGATCTTGGTCAGGGAGACGGCGTAGGCTTTCAGAGCGCCGCTCAGGAAGGCGACGCCGTCTCTGGCGGCCTGCGCCTCAAAATGATTCTCCGCTTCCCGGAAGGGGAGTCCCGTGCGCTGGGCGATGAGCCGGATGACCGCGGGGGCGAAGCCCGGCGGGGCGTTCAGTCCCGTGCCAACCGCGGTGCCGCCCAGCGGCAGCTCGTAGATCCAGTCCAGGGCGGCGTGCACCCTCTCCAGCGAAGCCTCGACCTGCCGCAGGTACCCCCGGAACTCCTGGCCCAGTCGCATCGGCACCGCATCCTGCAAATGGGTCCGGCCCATCTTGACGACCTCGTCGAATTCCTCGGCTTTGCGGCGCAACGCTTCGCCCAGGCGGGCCAGGGCCGGCAGCAATTCCCGCCGCACCAGCTCCGCGGCCGCCATGTGAATCGCGGTCGGAATGACGTCGTTGCTCGACTGGCTACAGTTCACGTGATCGTTGGGATGCACCGCCACGCCATTCCGGCCGAGCTTCTGGCTGGCCAGGCGCGCGATCACCTCGTTGGCGTTCATGTTGGTGGAGGTGCCGCTGCCGGTCTGGAAGACGTCCACCACAAACTGCGAGTCATGCGCTCCTGCGCTGACCTCCTCGGCCGAGGCGACAATGGCCTCGGCGAGCTCCCGCGGGAGCTGGCCGAGTTGCCCATTCACGGTAGCTGCGGCGCTCTTGACCAGCCCCAGCGCCCGGATGAATGGTCGGGGAAAACGCAGCCGGCTGACGGGGAAGTTCTCCACTGCGCGCTGCGTCTGGGCCCCGTAGAGGGCCTCGGCAGGCACGCGCACTTCTCCCATGCTGTCACGCTCGATTCGGAATTCTCGCCCCATGCTTTTGATCATACCGGTCGGCGACGGCGACAGCGTCAATGTCATAATGAAATCCGGCCAATCACTCAGTGAGTCTATTCTCCTTGGAGGGATGAATGGAAAGAACGGGAGTAGTGACCCTCAAGGGCAAGCCGTTGACCCTGATCGGCCCGGAGCTGAAGGTGGGCGATCGGGCGCCGGATTTCGTGTGCGTGGACAATGACCTGAAACCCGTCACCCTGGCCCAGACCGGGGCTGGGGTGCGGATTCTGAGCGTGGTGCCGTCTCTGGACACGCCGGTCTGCGACGCGCAAACCCGGCGCTTCAACGAGGAGGCCGCCAAGCTGCCGGGGGTCGAAATCTACGCGATCAGCATGGACCTGCCGTTCGCGCAGCGCCGCTGGTGCGGGGCCTTCGGCATCGACCGGGTGAAGATGCTCTCCGATCACCGGGAGGCCTCTTTCGGGACGGCTTACGGCACCTTGATCAAGGAGCTGCGGTTGGAGAGCCGCGCGATTTTTGTCGTGGGCCAAACCAACGTGATCCGGCACGCGCAGTACGTTCGTGAAGTGACCGATTTCCCGGATTACGAGGCGGCCCTCGCGGTGGCCCGCCAGTTGGCGGGGGCGGTCTGAGGTCTTGGGGGGCTCCGCTTGACAGGGCGCTAAGCCTAATCCTATCATGGGTTTTGCCATCGCAGCCGCACCTGGATGCGGGAGTCCAAGGAGGGTGGCTTGATCAAACTGGATATCATCAACGAGGTGGTCAATCGGACCGGCATCACCAAGACCAAGGCCGAGATGGCGGTGGAGACCGTCTTCGAGAGCATGAAGAAGGCCTTGGGCCAAGGGGAGCGGATCGAGTTGAGGGGCTTCGGGATTTTCAACGTGAGACCGCGCAAGACTGGGATCGGCCGCAATCCTCGCACGGGCGCTGAGGTCTCGATTCCTCCGGGCAAGGCGGTGCGTTTCAAGCCCGGCAAGGAGTTGCAGTCGTTGCAGTAGTCGATTCGTGGCGTTCGAGGCATACTCTCCGGTCCCCTGTCCCCGGGAGCCGACCAACGGCCGGGGCGCACGCGCCCGGGCGCTGGTGTTGCGCGCCGTTTCGGCCCGCTGGTGGTTGCACGGGCTGCTGCTGGCGGTCACGCTGCTGACCACGACCGCCATGGGCGCCCGGATGGCGGAGAACTTCCGCTTCAACCGGCCGGCCTTTCAACTGGAGCGCGACGCGGCGGCTCTGGCCCAAGTGTGGTCGCACCCAGCCTGGCTGCTGGCCGGCCTGCCCTTCTCGCTGTGCCTGCTGGGCATCCTGCTGGCGCACGAGCTCGGGCACTACCTGGCCTGCAAGTACTATCGGCTGGACGCCAGCCTGCCCTTCTTTCTTCCCGCGCCTACCTTCATCGGCACCTTCGGCGCGTTCATCCGCATCCGGTCGCCGATCTTCTCGAAGCGCATTCTCTTCGACGTGGGGATGGCCGGGCCGCTGGCCGGCTTCCTGTTGCTGCTGCCGGTGCTGGGCATCGGGCTGGCTTGCTCGAAGGTGATTCCCGGGATCGCGCAGCGCGGGGACCTGCTTTTCGGGACTCCGCCGGCGCTGTGGCTGCTGGAGCATGCCATCTTCCCGGGCGTGCCGGTGGAGGACATCTACCTGCACCCGGTGGCGCGGGCGGCTTGGGTGGGGCTGTTCGCCACGGCGCTGAACCTGCTGCCCATCGGGCAGTTGGACGGCGGGCACATCCTCTACTCCCTGGTAGGGGAGCGGCACCGCTTGCTCTCCAGGCTGTTCGCGCTGGCCCTCATTCCCATCGGGTTCTTCTGCTGGTACGGCTGGCTGGTGTGGGCCTTCCTGCTGTTCTTTTTCGGCATGCGCCACCCGGCGATCTGCGATCCTGGCAGCGTAGACATCGAGCGGCGCAAGCTGGGCTGGCTGGCGCTGGCGATCTTCCTGCTCTCGTTTATGCTGGCCCCCATCCAGGCCAGCAGCGGGATGTAGCGGGCGGGTCATGAAGATTTCGGCCACCATCATCGCCTGCGACGAGGAGCGCCGGATCGCGCGGGCCATCGAAAGCCTGCGCTGCTGCGATGAGATCATCGTGGCGGACAGCGGGTCGGTGGATCGCACCGTGGAGATCGCCAGCCAGCTCGGCGCCCGGGTGATCGAAAGCCCCTGGCAGGGCTACGCGCGGCAGAAAAACCTGGCCGCCGAGAAGGCCGAGCACGACTGGATTCTCTCGCTCGACGCCGACGAGGCGCTCAGCGAAGCCCTGGAGGGCGAGATCTGGCAGCTCAAGAAGAAGGGGCCGGAACACGACGCCTACACGGTGCCGCGGATGGCGCAGTATCTGGGCCGGTGGATCCAGCATTCCGGCTGGTACCCCGGCCGCAAGGTCCGGCTTTACGACCGGCGCAAGGCGCGCTGGGTGGGCGAGTTCGTCCATGAGTCGGTGAAGGTGGATGGGCGGGTGGGGGAACTGAAGTCCAACCTTCTGCACTTCACCTGCGATTCGCTGTCCGAGCACCTGAAGACCATGGACCGCTACACCACGCTGGCGGCCCAGGAACTGGTGGCTCGCAAGCAGCGCGTCGGATGGGGCAACCTGGTGCTGGAGCCGCCCTGGGCGTTCCTGCGGACCTACATCTTGCAGGGTGGGTATCTCGACGGGTTCGAGGGCCTGACGATCGCCTACATGGGGGCGCTGTACACCTTCCTGAAGTACGCCAAGGCGCGCAACATGAGCTGAGATGCGGGTGCTCCACATCGATGGCGGGCGCGAGCTGCGCGGCGGGCAATGGCAGGCGCTTTTTCTCCTGGAGGGTCTGGCGGCGGCCGGGCATGCGGTGACGCTGCTGGCGCCGCCCGCCTCGCCCTTGTACGCGCTGGCGCGGCAGAATGGCTTCGAGGTTCGGCCCCTGGGCGCGGCGGGCGTGGCCCGGCTTTCGCGCCAGGCGCAGCTTACGCACGTCCACGACGCGCGTGCTCACAGCTTCGCGGCGCTGGCAGGGCGCGCGCCCGTGGTGGTCTCGCGGCGGGTGGCGTTTCCCGTCGGGCGGGGCGCGCTCTCGCGCTGGAAGTACACGCGCGCGGCACATTACCTGGCCATATCGGAGCATGTGAAAAGCGTGCTCATGGCCGCGGGCATCGCTGCGGCCAGGATCTCGGTGGTCCACGACGGCGTGCCGCTGCCGGACCGGGTGGCGGAGGGGGACTGCGTGGTCGCGCCAGCCAGCGACGACCCCCGCAAGGGGACGGCCCTGCTCGAGCGCGCCGCGGCGCGCGCCAGGCTGGAGATACGCTTCTCCCGGAACCTGGCCGAGGACCTGCCTTGCGCCGCGGCCTTCGCCTACATCACGCACAGCGAGGGGCTCGGCTCGGGCGTGCTGCTGGCCATGGCCCACGGTCTGCCCGTGGTGGCCAGCCGGGTGGGCGGGCTGCCGGAGATCGTCGAGGACGGCCGGACGGGGCTGCTGGTCGAGAACACGCCCGAAGCCATCGCGGCGGCCCTGGAGCGCCTGCTCGGCGACCGGGAGTTCGCCCGGGAACTGGGCGCGCGGGCACGGCGGCGGGTCGAGGAAAAGTTCTCCGTGCAAGCCATGGTTGACAATACACTAGAGGTTTACCGGCGGGTACTGGCATGTTAGAAGCGATACTGGCGTTGTTGGCGGGGCTGCTGGTGGGCAGTTTCCTGAACGTGTGCATTTACCGCTGGCCGCGGGACCTCTCGGTGGTGCGCCCACGGTCGCACTGTCCGGCCTGCCAGCACGCCCTGGCCTGGTACGACAACGTGCCGCTGGTGAGCTACGTGCTCCTCGGACGACGCTGCCGGCACTGCGGCACTGCCATCCCGCTGCGCTACCCGGTGGTGGAGTTGCTGAGCGGCGGCCTGTTCTTTGCCCTCGTGCTCATGCACGGCCCGACTCTGGTGGCCTTGAAGTGGTGCGTGTTCAGCGCCCTGCTGGTGGGCTTGGTCTTCTCCGACCTTGAACAGCAGATCCTGCCCGACGAGCTGACCTTGGGCGGCATTGTCGCCGGGCTGGCGCTGGTGGCGGTGACGCCCTCCGAGCGGAGCCTGATCAGCCTGCTGCTGCCGGGCGGGTGGGGGCCAGCGCGCAAAGCGCTGGTCGAGGCCATCATCAGCGCCGCGTTCGCCGCCGGTTTGCTGTGGTGGATCGGCTTGGTCTACAAGCTGCTGCGGCGCCGGGAGGGCCTGGGCTTCGGCGATGTCAAGATGGTGGCTATGATCGGGGTGTTCCTGGGCCTCCAGGGCGCGCTCCTCACGGTGGTGCTGGGGTCCTTGCTGGGCTCGGTGGTCGGACTCGCTTACACGCTGGCCAAGCGCAAGCCGGTGCTCACCCAGGAGCTGCCTTTCGGCACGTTCCTGGGCCTGGCGGCCCTGGTCGTGATGTTCTTGACGGTATGAGCGCACGCCCCCGAGCGGGGTGGTAGACCGCGGAGAAAGCTGCGGTGTACCATAAGGGGTTGCTCACGCGATGCAGGCCCTTTTGGATGTTCTGACGCCCGCCGAACCCGAATGGGAGCTGGCGCGGGCCCTGGACCCGCAGCGTCTTCCGGCGCACATCGCCATCATCATGGACGGCAACGGCCGGTGGGCCAAGCGCCGCAGCCTGCCGCGGGTGGCCGGCCACGAGGCGGGCATGGAGGCGGTGCGGGGGACCGTGGAGACCTGCGCACGCCTGGGAATCGAGGTCCTGACGCTGTACGCCTTCTCCACTGAGAATTGGAAGCGGCCGGCCAGCGAGGTCGAGACCCTGTGGCGGCTGCTGCGGACGTACCTGGGGCGGGAGTTGCCGGAACTGCTGCGCCACGGCATCCGGCTGCGCACTATCGGCCGGCTGGAGGGGCTGCCCGCCGCGGTGCGCAAAGACGTGTTGGAGGCGGTGGACGCCAGCGCCGCCAACCGCGGCTTGTGGCTCAACGTGGCGCTCAACTACAGCGGGCGCACCGAACTGGTGGATGCCGTGACGGCGCTCCTGGCGGAGGTTCGCGCCGGCAACCGACCGGCCGGACTGGAGATCACCGAGGAGGCCATCGCCGCCCACCTGTACACGGCCGGCCTGCCCGACCCGGACCTGCTGATCCGCACCTCCGGTGAGATGCGCCTCAGCAATTTTCTGCTGTGGCAGATCGCCTACACGGAGCTCTACGTCACCGAGACGCTGTGGCCCGATTTCACGCGCGCGGAGTTGCTGCGGGCCATCCTCGACTACCAGCGGCGCGACCGGCGCTTCGGCGGCTTGACCTCGGCGCGGGGTCTGCGGCCCGCCGGGCAGCCCGCCGCCGCCACGCTCGGCGCACCCAGGTCATGAAGCGGCTGCTGACCGGGCTGGTCCTGGCCCCGCTGATCAGCTACGTGGTGCTGTGGGGCCCCGACCAGGTGTTCTACGCGGTGCTGGTGGGAGTGGCCCTGCTGTGTTTCCACGAATACTCCGGACTGGTGACGGCCTGCGGGGTGCTGCGGCCCGGGCCGCTGGGCTACGCCGCCGGGCTGCTGGTGCTGCTGTTTCCGCACGACCCGTTCCTGCTGCTGGTGGTGGTGGCGCTGCTGGCCCTGACGCTGGGCCTGGGCCACACGGACCTGAGCTGCGGCCTGCCGCGCGCCGGCGCCCTGCTCGTGGGCGTGGTGTACATCTTCGGCTCGCTGCGCTTCGCCCTGGCCCTGCGCATTAAGAGCCCCTATTGGCTGTTCTTCGCGCTGGCGGTGAGCTGGCTGGGGGACACGGCGGCCTACTACGTGGGCAAGGCGGTGGGCCGCCACAAGCTGGCGTCCCGGATCAGCCCGGCCAAGTCGTGGGAGGGCGCCGTGGCGTCGGTGGTGGCTTCGCTGGTGTTCGGGTGGATCTACCTGGCCAAGCTGATGCCGGAGTTGCCGCTGGCCGAGGCCCTGGGGTTGTCTCTGGCGGGCAACGTGGCCGGGCAGGTGGGCGACCTGGCCGAGTCGGCGCTCAAGCGCGGCGCCGGGGTCAAGGACAGCGGCAACCTGCTGCCGGGTCACGGCGGCTGGCTGGACCGCGTAGATGCCAACCTCTTTGGCCTGCCGGTGGTGTACGCCCTGCTGAGCCTGCTGGGGCGGTAGCCTCGATTGCCACGGACCCTCGGGCGGGTCTGGTCTCAGTAGGCGGCCCCGAGGCTGGGCCCGGAATCCTGCGAGGATCGCGCCACACCGTCGCCCACTACGGCTTGGCATCAACGAACGGATTGGCGCGATAATCTCGTTCCCGGTATTCGAAGTAATCGAAATCGGCGGTCCGGCGGGTTCCCGCCAGGTCCTGACAACACATCCCCACAAAGGCTCCCGTGAAGTTGGGGTTTCCAGGAGGCCCGGCCTCATCTGACAGGATGCTGGCATCGAATGGCCCGGGCAACCAGCACCAGTCCTGGCCGCCTGCCCGGTATGCGAAATGGAGGCGCTCGTAGTCCACCTCAACCCGCAGATGCACCGGCACACCGCCGGGAATGGCGATGGGCGTCGTAAACACGTCTGATTGGACCTGGTCGGGGAGACAGGACATGACGCGAACGTGCTTCCCCGCAGCAGCGTCGTGCGAGATGTACAAGTAGTGAAACTTGGAGCCGTTGTAGTAGCACACCAGGCCGGCCAGTTGCTGGAAATGCTCCGGCTCGAAGTCCACGACCGTGGCGGCGCTGAAGCAGTGCGACTGCTGTCGCCGGGCGACCAGACTCTGTCGAAACAGGCTGCCCAGCGTTTCGCGGCCGAACAGCCGCAAGTGGCCGGGACGTTCGGTCAGGCTGAAGAGTTCGTCCGGCCATGGCGATCGCAGCCACTGGAAGTCGAGCGGAAGCTGCGGCTCATCGAAGTCCTCGCGCGTGGGCGGCCCAGGGAAAACGTGAACCGGCAATCCCGGAGCGGGGACCTCGGAGTAGGGTAGCCCTTGGCCGTCAGCCGTCCGCAGCCACCCGTCCGCGGACCACACCATCCGCTGGATGGCCGTCTCGCGGCCCAGGGTGCAGCGCCCCCGGTTGCGAAGGGGGCGACCGCACAGGTGCACCAGGTAGGTCTCCCCGGTTTGGGTCTCGACCAGATCGGCATGCCCGGCGCGTTGCAGCTCGATGTCCGGGCGGTGGCGCGAGGTCAGAATGTGCACATCCGGGTGGAGCTCATAGGGCCCGGTCAGCTCCCGTGAGCGGGCCATGGTGACGGCATGTCCCCATCCGGTGCCGCCCTCCGCCGTGAGCAGATAGTAGCAGCCGTTGCGCTGGTAGAGATGGGGGCCTTCGGTGAAACCCAGCGCCGTGCCTTTGAAGATCAGGTGCGGCCGCCCGACCAGCTTGCGTTCCTGGACGGAGTATTCCTGCAACGCGATTCCGGCGAAGCGATTCTGCCCCGGCCGATGGTCCCAGAGCATGTTGACCAGGTATTTCCTGCCGTCGTCGTCATGGAACAGGGAAGGATCGAAGCCGCCGCTGTTGAGATAGACCGGGTCCGACCACTCACCGTCGATGCGCGGACTGGTCACCAGGTAGTTGTGGAAATCCCTGAAGGACGCGCCTGCGCTGCCCCCCTGGGTGGTGCGACCGTAACGCTTGACGTCGGTGTAGATCAGGTAGAACAGCCCTTCGGCGTAACTGAGGCAGGGCGCCCAGACACCACACGAGTCCGGGTCGCCGAGCATGTCGAGCTGGCTGGCGCGCGTCAGTGGGCGCGTCAGCAGACGCCAGTGGACCAGATCCCGCGAATGGTGGATCTGGACTCCGGGATACCATTCGAACGTCGAGGTGGCGATGTAGTAGTCGTCGCCGACGCGGAGAATCGAGGGGTCCGGGTTGAACCCAGGCAGGATCGGATTGCGGATTGTGGGGGTCGTCTCGAACATATTCACACCATGGAGCTCAGGTGGCCCTGACCTGGCGCTCGCGAACCACGGTCCAAAGAACGGCCGCGCCGATGAGGTCGAGCACGCCGAGGCAGACGAAGAAGGGCGTGTAGCCGATGGTGGTGACCAGGGCGCCAATCAGTAGAGAGAAGATGAGTAACCCCGCGTTGCCGAACGTGCCGGCCATCCCGGCGACTGTCGCGACCTCATTTCTCTTGAACAGATCGGACGCCATGGTGATCACCGTCACCGACAGAGTCTGGTGCGCGAAACCGGCCAGACTGAACAGGGCGATCGCGGTGTAGGGGCTCTCGGCGAACCCGACAAACGCGACCCCCACCATCAGGCACGCGCCCACCGTGAAAGCGCCGCGGCGAGCGTTGATGAGGCCGATGCCGTACTTCTGAAGTCGCATGCTGACCAGCCCGCCGAACAGGCAGCCGAAATCCGCGGCCAGGAACGGCATCCAGGCAAACAACGCGATCTGCTTCAGGTCCATGTGACGCACGCTGCTCAGGTACAGCGGCAGCCAGAAGCCCAGAGTCCCCCACGTCGGATCGGCCAAAAAACGCGGCAGAGCGATTCCCCAGAAGTTGCGTTGGCCAAGTATCTTCACGATCGATGGGCGGGTCCCGTCGCTCGAGAGGAACTTTTCCTGCCCCGAGGAGATGTAGTCCCGCTCCTCATGCGAGAGCGCGGAGTGCTTTTCGGGCGACTGGTAGAGAAGCAGCCACAGCGCCAGCCAGACCAAGCCCATGCCGCCAGTGATGACGAACGCCGTTTGCCAGTTGTAGCTCAGGATGGCCCACACCACCAGCGGAGGGGCGATCATCGAGCCGACGGAGGCGCCGATGTTGTAGATGCCGCCGGCGACCCCCCGCTCCCGGGCGGGAAACCACTCCGCAGTCGCCTTCATGCCGGCCGGGTTGGCCGAGCCCTCGGCCAGCCCCAGCAAGCCCCGGAGTCCAGCCAACACCTGCCAACTGTTCGCCAGGCCATGCGCCATGTTCACCAGCGACCATGCGGCGACGAATATGGCCAACCCGAACTTGAGGCCGAGCACGTCCAAGACGTAGCCGCAAAAGGGCTGTAGCATGATGGCGCCCTGGAAGGCTCCCACGATCCACGAGTACTCTCTGGTGGTGAAGTGCAGATCCTCGAGCACGGTCGGGGCGGCGACCGCCAGCGTGCTGCGTGTCAGGTAGTTGACGATCGAGCCCAGCATGATCAGCCCGATCATCCACCATCTCAGTCCTCTTATCTTGGGCATTGGCCGTGTTCCTCAATGATCGCGCCGAAACGCCCGCGACGGGGCTCAGGCCCCCCGCGTGAATCGCGCCAGCTTCGAGAAGGTCTCGCGCAGTTGCGGATAAACCTCCCGGTAGATGGCCAGCAGTTCCGAGTAGCGCGCGGCGTCGCTCGCGCAAGGCTCCGTTTCGTGGGTGATCTCGCCGCACATCGCCTAGCTCGTTCGAAACGCCCCGGTCAGCCGTCACACCAGGTAGCCATGCACGTCCGCGAACATGGCAGTGGCGCGGAACATCTCCGTTTCCCACCGCAGCATCCACGCAAGCCGGTATGCCACCGGCGCCAAGTCTGAACCGGAATCTCTATTCTGCCATTCCGGGTTCAACGAAGCAGAAGGTTCGTCCCGGAGCCGGATTACTGGATTGTCAGAGTGACGGAATTCGCCCTGTTACCGTCAACCGTGATCAGGACGGGCACTTCGCCTTTACCCGCCAGGGACCGCGGGAGCGGACCGATGTTGACCTGGTCGAGGCCGACAAACTGGCTTTGCGCGGCGGCGAATGTGACCGGCACGGTGGTTCCTCCCACTTGAGCGGTGACGCTGGTGAGAGCTTTGACGTTGCGGATACCTGTGCCGTAGAGGACGAGAAAGACCTGATCCGATACAGCGCCGAGGCTGACGGGAACGGCGACAACCTTCTGAGTGGCAGCGTCGTACTGATAGACCGGCAGCCAGGTCTGGTTGCCTTGCGGGTCAGCGCGAACGGCGGCGATGAGGCCCACGCCGGTGCCGTCGGCGTTAGCTGAGAACACGCCGGGCCCGATGGGGTCAATCAGGAGGTCGCCGCTGACGGTGGAACCGTCCTGCTTGCGGATGGAGAGGCGCGCTTTCCCTGTGGCCGTGCCAGCCGGCACCTGGAAGTTCAACTGGTTTGGGGAAACGAAGTACAGCGGGGCGGCGCGCGCGACGTTGAGACTGTCGGTGATCGTCAGAGTCACCCCGCCCAGTGTGGTGGGCAGGGGAACGCTGGAGGCCGAAGAGGTGACCGTGGTGAGCCCTGGCGCGAACGCGCTGGCGATGGACTCCGGAGCGAGAGGAGCAACCTGGTAGCCCGCTGCATTGACCACCCAATTGGCGGTCGGGTTTGCGTTCGCCGCGCCGGGGGTGGCGGGCGAGAAGAGGCTCCAGGTGGAGGCGCCGTCGCTGGTGCGCCCGAAGGCGACATCGGTGCGCTGCGGGCCGAAGCTGACGGAGTCGATCAACGTCTTGCCGTCGGTCTGGTAGATGCTGATGCTTTCGCCGTCGGCGCTGAGCGACCAACTGGTGTGACGGCTGCCCTGGGTGGTGTCGCCGTCGGCGATGAAGACGAGATAGCCGCGGGCGGGTACGGTCACGCCATCGGGAACCTTCCACTTGGTGGGGTTGCTGAGACTGTCGCTGATGTACATGCCGCTCATGTCAACGGCGGCGGATCCGGGGTTGAACACCTCGAACCAGTCCTCATAGGCGCCAGGCTCGTCGGGGTCGGGGAACGCGCCGTCGTTGTCGGCCATGAATTCGTTGATCAGCAGTTGCCCGGTTCCGGCCGCAAGGGCGGGCGTGGCGGCGGCGGTAATCACGTTGGCGGCTCCGGAGGTGGGGGATGCGGTGACGCTCCACTGCGAGCCGTAGTAGCCGGTGCGCGCGTAGGACTGGCCGGAGGCGAGCGCACCATAACGGACGCTGTCGATGGGCGTCTGGGTTCCGGTGGCGCTGGAGTACAGATAGGTTGCGCCACCGCCGGCGGCGAGCCGGAAGCTGGCGTGGGTTTCGCCTTCCGAAGTCCCTCCATCGAGCCACAGGACCAGAAACGCGCCGTCGGCGAGGGTTCGGACGGGGAGCGCCCATTTGGTGGGGTTGGCTGGATCGTCGGAGAGATAGAAGCCGGCGGTGCTGAGGGGACCGGGGCCCAGGTTGTGGAGTTCCACCCAGGGATCAGCGTCGCCGGCGGCGTCGCGTTGAGCGCCGCTGTTGACCGGCACGATTTCGTTAAGGCGAACGTCGGAGGGCTGAGCAAGGGAGTTGAGCAGCGGGCGCAGGTAGGCGCCGCGCTGGCGCACGAACTGCGTGAGGCCGTAGGTGGTGAACCCGTTAGCGTTCACCTGGCTGGTGAGCGAGGTTTCGAACTGGGCCATGGTGTAGGCCTTTTTGGTGACGGCGGCGTAGTCGGAGCGGATGCGGTTGGCCAGTTCCTGGGAGCGGGCGCCGACGGTCTGTTCGTCGAAGCCCTCGCGCAGGTAGCGGGCCAGCATCTGGAGGTAGAGGCGCTTGTAGGCGTCAACGGCCCACAGCTTCTCGAGCAGGGGCCGGGCGTTGGCGGCAGCGCCTCCGCCACCCGGGCCCCCGCCGCCTGGAACCGGGCCGGGGATTCCGGCGCTGGCGGTGGGCAGCCAGAACAGAGCCATGGTGAAGGAATTGGCCAGGCGCGGGGTGCCGTCGCCGGTGCTGCCAAAGGTCTCGTTCGTGTCCCAGTGGATGTGGACGAACCGGTTGTCGCGGGAGCGCTGATAGAGGAAGTACTCCGAGGCGGTGCCGACGTAGGATTCGACGTTGCTGAACAGCGTGTTGAGCGCCATTCCGTGGAGGACGTTCTCAATGTCCATGACCGGCTCGAGGCGGGCGGCGAGGTCGGCCGTGGGGGTGTTGTTGAGAATATCGAGCATCTGGATGAGACCGGAGTAGTCGTTGGCCGCCTCGTTCGTCTTGAGCTCGTAGCGGCTGGTGTAAGCCGAGCGGTCGGGTCCGAGGTAGGCCATGGTGGCGGCGACGTTTTCGCCAGCTTCGTAGAGATTGCCGTCCTCGTCGCTGCCGAAGCGGCTCTGCATCATGGTCTTGTCGGGCTGTTCGACGGCGAGGTAGAGGCCGTAGTAGGCATCGTTGACGTAGAGACGGACGTGGACGGCGCGCATGGCGGCCACGTATTTGCCAGCGAATTCGAGGAAGAGCTTCTCGTGGAGGAAGTCGGGCTGGAGGTCGCCGTTGTGCAGGTTGAGCTTCTTCAGGCCCAGAAATGTGGCGTTGTCATCGTACTCGTTGAAGTCGAGCTTGAAGGGTTTCTTGATGCCGTTGCGCTGAAACGAGGAGTTGCCCTTGAAGCGGGCGCCGATTCTGGCGATGACCGTGGCGCCGTACTGGAAGCGGGCCGGGAAGTAGGGGTCGTTGGGATCGCGACTGTGAGATTGGAAGAGGGTGTTGTACCAATTGGGATCGTCGAAATACAGACGGATCTCGCGGACCGCGGAATCGTCGAAGAACGCCGCGGCCTGATCGGCGGCCATAGGGAGCGCGCCTGCCCCAAACAGGCAGAGGAGTGAGGCGAGTCTGTTCATACGTACTGTAACCCGGTTCTTGTTGTTTCGACGCGCTGTCGAACGGCCGGGTTACCAGGCAGGGACGCGGTCAGATCAGCGGATCAGGGCGTTAAACAGCAGCTTGAAGGTGCCGGGGGTCTGGGCCCGGTGCTGGGCGCGGAACCCGATCAGGATCACCCGGCCCGCGCCGAGCTTGACTGAGATCATCGCCGCCTTTTTGGCCAGGGTGTCCTCCCCGACCAGCGGGCTCTCGGTCTCTGGGAAGTCAACGCCCGGTTTGCCGAGAAGCAGGCGCAGGTAGGCCTCGGCCAGGAGGGCGGCGATCTCCTGGATGGCGTCTTCGAGCGCCTGGTCGCGGCGTGGCATGAGCGGTCTCTCGGGACCACCCACCGCCATCTCCGCCGTCAGCGTCGGAACGGGTACGCGCCCGGCGACCGCGCATCCTCCTCGCTCCAGCCCAGGAGCTTGCGGACGTCCGCGGGGAGCACCTCCCCTCCCGGCGTTCCTGGAAGCGCCTGCAACAGCTCGTACCGGCCGAGGTCCGGGCCCTTGAAGATCGACCGCGGGGTGCGATCGAGCTGCCGTCCGCTGGCCTCCGACGCCGGCGCCAGCTTGCGGAACTCGTCGAGCGACCCGAGCGTGGCCACGCAGCCGTCGGTGGCCGCGGGGCTCCAAACGACGAGAGGCGGCGCGGCGGTCGCGTCCGGCAAGGTTGCGCGCACGTAGACGTTGCCGCCGACCTCTCTAGCCTGCGGGCGCGGGAGCTTCGCGCAAAGCGGCGGCGGCTGCTCGAACCGCAGCAGCGGCCTGCGGTAGGCCTCGCTCGCAACCAGCAGGTTGTTCACGAACACGTGCCCCTCGCGCTGGTCCACGTCCGGGCCCGTGGCGGGATGCCATCCGAACAGGTCGCCCGTCGCGCTCCGCCCGCTGCGCTCGAAGGACGCCGGCGTGTCCACGAACGTGTTGTGGTACGCGCGCACGTCCGCGGAGTTCAGCGCCCAGAGGCCCCTGTCGCAGCGGACGAAGACATTGCCCGCCACGGTCGCCCCTCGTGAGATCTCGAAGAAGAAGCCGATGATCGCCCCCTCGATCCAGTTGTTCACGAACACAGCGTCGCGGTTGCCGACGTCGTACCAGATGCCGTTCGAGTAGGGCTGCTCGATCACCAGGTTGTCGCGGCACGTGACGCGGTGCGACTGGTTGAAGATCTTGACCGCGGCCGGGTAGTAGCCGGTGAGCTGCTCGATGTTGTTCCGCCGGATGATGTTCCTCT